>DATBCM010000112.1:0-4455 GCA_036270455.1 Gemmatimonadales bacterium
GAACCCAGCGCCACCATGGCGATGACTGCACCCACCCCGATGGTCAGTCCCAGCGTCGTCAACAGGGACCGCAGGGTGTTCGCGCGCAGCGCATCCAGGGAGACCTGCACGGTCTCCCAAAACATGATGCGGTTGTTGGACGGCATGGCGGGAAGCTAGCCGGAGGACCTTACTCGCTCCTGACGCTCAGAACCCGGTAAAGCCGATGCCGAAGCGGAACGGATGCGTGGGATAGTGCGATAGTTGCCAGGTGCAGGAGATGGCGAAGTCGACCGGCGTGAGAAAGGGCGTCAGGTGAGCCAGCGTGAAGCCCGCCTCCGTATACGGGTGGGCGGCGGTGAAGAGGGTGGTGTCGCCCGGCGCCGGCAAGGCGGAACGCAGAACGCTCCAGAAGGCACCGCCATGCAGGCTGAGGCTCACCGGAATGATCGGCAGCCGTCCGAAGTCATGGCGGACCAGCACCATGGCGGCGCGGGTGCCGGCGAACTCCCCCCGGGCCAGCGTATTGAACGCCGACCCCTCAGCGGCCAGCACCTGGATGCCGTATCCAACCGTGAAGTACTGCTGTGGCGGGGTGTATCCCGTGGCGATGCCGCCGACGGCGGTGAGCGTCGTGATGCCGACGTTGCCCCACCGTTGTTGATGCTCGAGCCGCACGGAGTACCGCCGGAACGAATAATCACTGGACAGAACGTCGTGGGCACTGACGTCCATGCTCACTGCCAGACTGGTCCAACTGCCCCCGGCCATCATGCCGTCTCCCCACCGCGTGCGTACCAGCTGCCGGGAATCGAAGGTGACCGTCCCCCCGACCAGGCGCAGGTGTCCGTCGGCGATCGGCGGATTGGGCACCGGTGGAAACCGGGACGGGCGGAATCCGGAGCTGGCCAGGGTGTCGAGCGTCCCCTGATGCGCGTCGTCGTACCGGACTTCGACCCGCGTGTAAGGGAGGACACGCACGCCCGCCGACAGCAACACCCCGTGGTCGCGGTAGTACTCGTTCGGGTCCACCCGGTTCACGAAGGCACTGGCCGAGGCGTCGAAGGGCACCGGGACCAGAGAGGGCCAGCTCGCCGACTCGTCGTGGTAGGATGCGCCCATCCAGAGCTGATGGGGTTGGGAAAGCGTGACCCGTGCGCCCGCGCGGTACTGCCAGGTTCCCCGTCCGAACGCGTAGCCGAGCTTGGTCATGAACTGGAGCGCCGGGTTCACGCGCCAGTCGTGCGCCACGCCCAGGTACACCCCGTCGACGCGGTTGTAGTGCCCGAACCCCGGGCCGAACGCGGCATCTGAGACCCACTCGGCGTCGCGCACCGCCCGGGGCACCAACCGGGGATGCATCTCCAGTGAGTCCTGCTCCGCCCACGCCGCCTGCTCGGCGGGAGTGAGGGCGGCGGCCTCCGGCGACGTCCACATCCCCGTGTCCGAGCGCAGGGCGTTGACCCGCGAGATCCTCCGGACCTCCACGATGTCCGGCGGATGGACGCTCGAGTCCGAGCGGAACCCGGACAGGGTCGCGACCTCTTCGAATTGGACCGAGTGGGGGAATTCCGGCATGGGCATTCCGGCGACGGACCGGGGCAGCCACCGCGCCGACAGACGCCGCTCGAGATGTCCGCTCAGGCGGATCTGGCTCGCGACCACTCCACCTGCGGTATCCGAGTAGATCTGCTGGTACCGGATGCCGCTGACCCCCGGGAACCGCACGTCCGCGTTCGCGAGGAGATCCATGCCGATCACGTCATAGGTGGAGTCACGGACGTCTACGGTGCCGGAGAATCGTGGACCGGACCCGCGCCCTCGCACGGTAATGCGCAGAATCCGGTCCTGGCCTTCCATCAGGGTGTCGAGATGCACGAAATCGTAATCCCGCAGCGCATCCGATCCGACGGGCAGGGGCACCTGGTAGGTGCGCAGCTGATGCGTGTTGGCCACGAGCCGCGGGCCATGGGAGCCGCCGGCACCCGGGTCTGGCGCATCGCTGATGGTCACGTAGTCGCGCTGGAAGTGCTCGATTTCTTCGACCGTGGCGGGGGAGCGCCCGATGCCGCCGTCACCGGGGCGGTGGCGTGCTTCGATCGTCTCCTGGAAGCGGTCGGGGAACTGCCAGTACGCGGCGATCTGCGTTTCGGTCAGCAGGAGGACCGAAGCGGCGGAGTCGGGCGCGGCGCCGAGGTCGAAGGCGGCGGTCTTGATGTAGGCGTCGTAGCGGCAGGGCGGGAGCGCGGAGAGCGTCGACTGACGGCGGGCGATGGCGGCCGCCATGACGGCGCGCGCGTCGGGGTCGTCGGCCGGCGATTGCGCGGCCGTCGATGCGACGGGAACGGTGACGGCCGACAGCGCCATCCCGGTCAGTAGCAAGACAGAACGTTCGACCATTCTCGTCATTATACCGCGCGGTTCCAGTTGCGGGTCCAAGTCGGCGCGCGCACCCGGCGGACCGTCGCAGCGCCGATGCGACCTGCCGAAGCCCGGATTGAGGTCCGCTAGCGAGTCTCGTAGGCTTTTCGCTGATGACAATACCGTGTCCGAAATCGGCCAGCCTGAGGCGGGCTGCGGGGTACTATTCGGCGAGACCATCATGACGCCGATGCCCAGCTCTCCAACCCTCGATCCCGCCGTCTGCGCCCGTGCCATCGGTGCACGGGACCCCCGGTTCGACGGACTCTTCTACGTCGCCATCGTCACGACCGGGATCTACTGCCGACCGGTCTGCCCCTCCCGCGCCGCGAGCCAGCGGAACCGGCGGTTCTTTGCGTCCGCGGCCGCCGCCGAGCTGGCGGGATTCCGTCCCTGCCTCCGCTGCCGGCCCGAGCTGGCGCCGGGACAAGCGGTGATCGATTCCGTCCCCCGGCTGGCGCAGGTCGCGGTGCGCCGCATCGCCGCCGGCGCGCTGAACGGACGGGGCGTCCCCGATCTCGCGCGCGACCTCGGTGTCAGCGCACGGCACCTGCGCCGCGCGTTGGAGCGTGAAGTGGGTGCGTCCCCGGTCGAGCTGGCGCAGACCCACCGGCTGCTGCTGGCCAAACAGCTCCTGGCGGACACCGCGCTTCCCGTCACCCGGGTCGCGTATGCCGCGGGATTCCAGAGCCTCCGCCGCTTCAACACGGTCTTCCGCGAGCGGTACCGGATGTCCCCGACCACCATCCGGCGCCGGATCCGGACGACGCAAGGCGCTCCGGAAACCGCCGAGACCGCCAACGCCGACGTCTTCGGTGCCTCCGCCGTCCGCCTCGTGCTCGCGTATCGCGCGCCGCTCGCCTGGGACGTGCTGCTCGAACAGCTGCGCCACGACGCGCTGCCCGGCGTCGAGGCCATCATCGGCCTGCGCTACACCCGCGCCGTGCGGGTGGGCACCCACACCGGGCTGGTCGCGGTCGAACCGATGTCCGATCGCCCGCAGGTCCAGGTGACGCTGACCGCGACCCTGTTGCCGGTGTTGATGGAAATCCTCGCTCGTCTGCGCCAGGTATTCGACCTGGACGCGGAGCCGGACGTGGTGGATGAGTACCTGGCCCGGACCGACCTGGCGCCGCTGGTCGCGCGCCATCGCGGGGTCCGCATCCCCGGGGCCCTCGATGGGTTCGACGCCGCGCTGCATCTGGTGCTGGAGGGCAGTGGCGCCGGTGCCCGAGTGGCGCAGGACCTGGGAGAGCCGATCGCCGGTGGAGACGAGACGCTGAACCGGCTGGCCCCGTCCGCGGACCGTGTGGCGGACGCGGGCGCGCCCCGGCTGGTGGCATTGGGGCTGTCGCCGAAGCGCGCCGAGACGCTCGCCGCGCTGGCGCGGGCCGTGGCGGACGGCGTACTGAAGCTCGAGCCCGGCCGGGAAGTCGCCCCGACGCGGGACGCGCTGCTGGCCATTCCCGGCGTCAATGAGCCGCTGGCTGCAGGCATTCTCCTCCGGGCCCTCCATTGGCCCGATGCTTTCCCCATCGCCGGGCCGCGGGAGCTCCTCGCGCGGGCCGAGCAGTGGCGGCCCTGGCGGGGGTACGCGGCGTTGCACCTTCGCCTGGCCGCATCATGAACCCCTCACCACGGAGTGACCCATGAATGTTGTTCGTCAGACCAGTATCCCGGATCCCACCGTCCCGACGCCCTCCTTCGTCAAGCGCTTCGACACTCCGGAACGGTCCGTCGGCTTCGGCGATGGGCGGCTCGACATCATCACGATTGCCGGGCGTGCGGTCGGCCGGGGCTCCTTCGCGGCGGGATGGAAGTGGACGCCGACGGCCGGCGTCAAGTCGGCGGCCTTCGCCGGCGTGGTGCTCTCGGGACGGGCCAAAGTGAAGACGAAAGCCGGCGAGAGCGCCGATCTCAGTCCCGGCGATTTCTTCGTGGTGGCACCCGAGGATGAGTTCTGGGTGGTGGGCTTACGTCCCTGCGAGATCCTCTATCTCGATGGGATTGACGATCTGGCCTGAACGGCGGCCGGTGCGTTTAGCATAGGGGTCA
>DATBCM010000113.1:0-2960 GCA_036270455.1 Gemmatimonadales bacterium
GTGGGAAACTGCCTGGCGACGGTGGTTACCGCGCGCTGGGAGGGAGAGTTCGGACCACCGGCTTAGCGTGATGGGGATTACAGCCCACGCACCGAGCCAAGGTGAAACGATATAAGATGCGCTTTTTCCGTAGGCCCCCACCTCCGGGCCTCCGTCTGGCGGCCTGGCTCGGCCTCGCGACCGTCTACATCGTCGCGGGGAAGCTCGGGCTCGAGCTGGCCTTTCTGGTGCCTAGCGCCACGCCCGTCTGGCCCCCCACCGGTATCGCCATCGCCGCCTTGGTCCTGTATGGACGCTGGCTCTGGCCGGCCGTCTTCGCCGGGGCGTTCGTGGTGAACCTGACGACGGCCGGAACGGTGTGGACCTCCCTGGCCATCGCGGGCGGTAACACGCTCGAAGCCGTGGTAGGCGCGACGCTCGTGGCGCGCTGGGCCGGGGGCGCGGGGGCCGCACGGCGCAGCGCATCCCTGGTCGCGATGTTTGCTCTCGCGGGCCTGGGCGCGACCGCCATCGCGGCAACGGTCGGGTCGTTGACCATTGTCCTGGGGCACGTCTCGGGACGCGGCATCGGGTGGGTGTGGAGCACCTGGTGGCTCGGCGACGCGGTCGGCGCCATTGTGGTGACGCCCCTCCTGCTCCTCTGGGCCCGCCGGCCCGGCCGCATCAACCGCGCGGCCCTGCCCGAAGGGGGGCTCCTGTTCGTCGCGCTGCTCCTCGCCGCCGGGATGGCGTTCGATCCCGGATCGCCGTGGGCCGCCTCCCGCGCGCCCATCGAGTTCCTCTGCGTGCCCCCGCTCTTCTGGGCCGCCTTCCGCTTCGGTCCCCGGATCACGAGTCTCGGCATCATTCTCGTGGCCGTGATCGCCGTCAACGGCACGCTGCACGGCACCGGGCCGTTCGTCGTGAACGGCTCACCCAACACGTCACTCCTCATGCTGCAGGCGTTCCTCGGGGTGGTCAGCATCACCACCCTGCTCCTCGCCGCGGCCGCCACCGAGCGCCACCGCGCAGAACGTCTGCTTCGGTTGCGGTCCACTCGCGATCCCCTCACCGGCCTCTTGAACTACCGCGAGCTGATGGCGGTACTCGGCGCCGAGATCCGACGCTGTCTCCGGACCGGCCGGGGATTCGCGATTCTGTTTCTCGACCTGGACGGGTTGAAGACGATCAACGACCGCCTGGGGCACGGGACCGGCTCCCGCGCGCTCTGCCGGTTGGCGGATGCCCTCCGGGACGCGTGCCGGGCGGCGGACACGCTGGCGCGGTACGGGGGCGACGAGTTCGCCGTGGTGATGCCGGAGGGAGACGCGGATGCCGCCCTCCAGGCCGCGGGACGCATCATCGCCCGGCTCGCGGCCGACTCCGAGCCGCCCAAGTTCACGGCCAGCTACGGGATGGCGCTGTTCCCCCAGGATGGGGACACGCCGGAAGCCCTGCTCGGCAAGGCCGACGTCGCGCTCTACAAAATGAAGGACAAGACGCACCGGATTTCCAACCCCCGTGGCAGCCGGAAACGCTGATACCGCTTTCGTTCCCTTACATTCCAAACGCTCCAGCTCCCACTCCCCAGAGGGACACTCGTGCGTACCCTGCTCTGGCTGTCGCTCAGCGCGCTCCTGCCGGGCGCGACACTCGTCGCGCAATTCCACCCACCGGTCGATACCACGAAGCGTGCGCCCTTCGCCTTCGCTGATTTTACGTGGCTCAACGGGAACAGTCGCCAGACGTCCTCCGTGCTCGACACGAAATACTTCACCGGCGAGTTCCGTCTGGACGCGAGCTACATCTACGATTTCAATCAACCCGGCGATCACACGCTCGTAGGCACGTCGGAGAGCGGGCGCACGCAGGAAGTGCAGGTGCAGCAGCTGGGCATCGGCGGCGATTTCCACGCCGGCCACGCCCATGCCCGCCTGATGACCCAGTTCGGGTTGTATTCCACCATGACGCCCCGCAATGACGCCAGCTCCGCCCGGGGGCAATGGAATCTCGCCGATGCCTACCGGTACCTCTCGGAGGCCTACGGCGGCTTTCACATCGGTCACGGGAACGGCGTGAACGTCGAGGCAGGGATCTTCATGTCCTACGTCGGGCTCTTCAGCTACTACAACTTCGACAACTGGGCGTACCAACCGTCCTACGTGTCGTCCAACACACCCTGGTTTTTCAACGGCATTCGCATTCAGATCTTCCCCTCCGACAAGCTCAAGATCGAGCCCTGGATCGTGAACGGCTGGCAGTCGTATGGGATGTTCAATTCAGCCCCGGGGCTGGGCTGGCAGATCCTGTGGCGGCCGAACGCCACGCTGTCCGTGCTTTCGAACGAGTACTACGGCCACGATTGGCTCGGCATACCACACCGGTGGCGGGCCCACTCGGACAACAGCATCCAGATCAAGTATCGCGACGTCCCGGGTGCGGCGATCGACAAGGCCGCCTTTTCCCTGACCGTCGATCTGGGATGCGAAAGTGGGAGCGGCGTGCGTTGCGAGGGACGGGGGGCGGGCGGCCCGGCGCAGAACTTCGCCGGATTCATGCTCTACAACCGTCTCTGGTTCGGGCACGACCGCTATGCGGTGACGGTGGGGGGCGGCGCGATGACCAACCCCGGGCGCTACCTGGTGCTGATGCCGCCCATCAACGGAGCGACGGCGTTCTCCGGCACGCCGTACTTCACGGAGAACCCCGGCGATCAATTCGGAGCCTGGGATGTGTCGGCCACGTTCGACTACATGCCTGACCAGTTCGCGACGCTCCGGCTGGAACTCGATCACCGCGCGGCGACGGTACCCTACTTCGCGGGCGCGGGTGGGGTCACACCCTCCGGTGGGAATCAGGGCCCGCCGGGGTCGGTCGTCGCAGGGTTCCAGCCCGATCTCCGCGGGTCCGAAACCCGGATCAACGCGGCGATTCTGATCAAGCTGTAGCGCGCTACCGCCGGCGCGGAATCACCATCCAGC
>DATBCM010000114.1:0-3197 GCA_036270455.1 Gemmatimonadales bacterium
CGATGGCGAATTCGCTGGGGTTGTCGGCGGACCCCCAGCCGAGCCGCAGGCGGCCCTCGATCGAAGGACGGCCGGTGCGCTCGGCCGAATCGAGCGACGTGTTGAACGCCGGCTGAGGCGTGCCGGCGGTAGGGGCCAGAATGGCCGCCTGGAACGCCAGCCGGAACGTGTACCCTGTTTCCACGGTCAGCCGCACCTGCGGGATCCAGAGCCACAGATTGCCGGACGCCGAGAATTCGGGAAACCCGACGGCGGCAAGCGACCGGGGATTGCGAGGGGACACCAGGGGTTTTTCCTGGCCCACCATGATCTGGAAGTGGCTCCAGTCTATGGTTCCATTCACGCGCCGCAGCCGCAACAGCGGCGAGGTCCGCCCGCTCCCACTCGCCTGCTGGCCACCGTAGAAGTCCGCGTCGATCTCGCCGGTAAAGGTGCCGCCCAGCACATCGGGGTCATTCACCAAGACCCCGATGCGCGTCTGCCTGATGCTGGCGCCACCGCCCTTGATCCCGACGGAATCGGGCACGGCCGCGAGTGGCAGGTCCACATTCGCAACGGCCGAGCTGTTCCAGAACCCGTTCACGAGCACCATGCCGGTGAGCTGCACGGTGCGCTGGGGTGTGGCCGTCGTGGGCTGCGACTGCTGCGCCGCGGCGAGGAAGGGAAGTCCTAGGATCACGAGCGCGGCGAGAACGCGTTTCACGTATGTCTCCTGGCGGTTTCGGCGTCTCTAGAGTAAGCTGTGCGGCTACCGGCGCAATATTCGAAAGGGCGTACGCTGATGCGGCACTTGCAGTTGACCGCAGTGATTGGGGTATTGGCTGCCTCCGGGGCGAGGTCGCAAAACGCCCCTGCGGTCCCGGCCGTCCGGGCTGGCCCAGGTGCCCAGGGCGTCAGTGTTTCAGGCACCATCTCCATTCTCGAGAAGCGGAACAAGCCGTCCCCGGATATCGCGGATGCGGTCATCTATCTCACCGGCGCCACCACCACCACTCCGGGCAGGCCCGCGACGGTGGATGTCACCATTTCGGACAAGCAGTTCGTCCCGGATATCGAGGTGGTGCCGGTCGGCTCCACGGTCCGATTTCCCAACACCGATCCCTTCAGCCACAACGTCTTCTCGGCGTCGGATCCCAACGGGTTCGACCTTGGACTCTACGGACGCGGGGAGGCGAAGGGCCACACCTTCGATCACCCCGGGCTGGTCTTCATCTACTGTAACGTCCACGCCAGCATGGTGGCCTACGTACAGGTGATGGGGAGTCGGTGGTTCACCCAGGCCGGCGCCGACGGAAGCTTCGCCATTTCCGGAGTGCCGCCCGGTCACTACACGCTCCACGTCTGGCATCCGCGGGTGTCGCAGGAAGTGGTGCAGGACGTGGATGTCCCCGCCACCGGCCTGGCGCTGGCCCAGCCGGTTCAGCTCGACGCGCGCGGCTTCAAGTGGCAACCGCACAAGAACAAGTTCGGGAAATCATATCCGACGAATGCGGGACGCGAGCTCTACTAACCGGGGGCCGCGTTTCGGCCTGGCCTGGAAGGTCTTCGCCGCCTCGGTGATTCTGATCGTGGCGGTGCTCGGCGCCACCCTGGTCTACGCGTCCTGGCAGGCGAACCGCGCCGCCGACGTTTCCATCCGCAAGGCGCTCCTGAACACGCATCGGGCGGTGGACGCGCAGCTCGAAGCGCGCACGCAGGCCATGACGGCGGCGGCCCAGACCGCCGCGAGCGTGCCTCAGTACCGCACCCGGCTCCTCCAGGGTCAGAAGCGTGAGGACGCGCGCGATCAAGCTGACGAGATTCGCAAGCTGGCCGGCGCCGCCTGGGCGATGGTGACCAATGCCGAGGGGATCCTGATCGCCCGGACGGACAAGCCGGACGAAGCGAACATCGACTACTCTGGCAGCCCCCTCTTCGCCAACGCGCTCTCCGGTGATGCGACGGAGGGTGCGTTCGGCGACCTCCAGACGCACTCGCTGTACTACGCCGTCGCCATGCCGCTCCGCGCCACTCCCAAGGACGCGCCGCAGGGGGTGCTGGTCGTGGCCTATCCGTTCGACGACGCGCTCGCCAAGGGCATCAAGGAGGCGACGCAGACCGACCTGGTCTTCTTCTCCGTGGACACACTGGACCGGCCCTTCCCGGTCGCGGCGACGGTGCCGACCAGCGAGATCCTGCAGGTGTTGGCCGCGAACCTCGGCGGGGACACCACGGCCGACACGACCGGCATGGAGATGTCGGCCGACATGTCCGGCAGCCACTACATCGGCCTGGAAGAGCGGATCCTCTCCGCCGGCGGCGCCCGCTTGGGCGGCTATGTGGCGCTCCGGTCCCGCGATCAGGAGATGGCGACCTTCCGCACACTCCAGCGCGCGCTCTACTACGCCTTCGGCGTCGGTTTCCTGCTGGCGCTCTTCGTGGCGTGGGTCGGCGCGTCGAGAATCGCGGGCCCGGTGCGGCGCCTGGCGGAGGCGACCCGCAAGGTTCGGGACGGTGACTACTCGGTGGACGTGGGCGTCTCGTCGAGTGACGAGATCGGCATGCTGTCTCAGGACTTCAAGGGGCTGGTGGAGGATCTGAAGGAGAAGAGCGATCTGGTGGAGTACATGATGTCGGCCACGGGTGCGGCCGCGACCCAGCCGATTTCTGCGGTGCCGACCGCGGTCCGGGCCGCGGCGGCGGCGAGCTCCGGCACCATGCTCTCTCCGGGGTCCCTCTTCGCCGGCCGCTATGAAGTGAAGGAAGTGCTGGGGATGGGCGGCATGGGCGTCGTCTATCGCGCGTTCGACCGGGAGCTGCAGGAGCCGGTGGCCATCAAGACGCTCCGGCCCGAAGCCATGTCCACCGACACCGTGGCCCTCGACCGCTTCAAGCAGGAGATCCGACTCGCGCGGAAGATCGCCCACCGGAACGTCGTGCGGACGTATGACCTGGGCGAGGTCAAGGGGACCTACTACCTCACCATGGAGTTCGTGGAAGGGAAGTCTCTCAAGTCCCTGATCGAAGGCCGGGGGCGCCTGCCGATTCCGGTGACGCTGACCATCGGGAAACAGCTGTGCCGAGCCCTGGAAGTGGCGCACGAGCAGGGTGTGATCCACCGGGACATCAAGCCGCAGAACATGGTGGTCGAGCCCGACGGCGTGCTGAAAGTCATGGACTTCGGCATCGCGCGACTGGCCAAACGGCAGAGCGGGATG
>DATBCM010000115.1:0-2990 GCA_036270455.1 Gemmatimonadales bacterium
TCGCACGCGCCGCATCGGCGTAAACATGTTCCGGCAGCGTGTACTTTGACCCAGCCGCGCGCGCCAACCGGTACTTCAACACGAAGGCGGCGATGCCGTGGTCCGCCAGCCATTGCCCGACCCGATAGCCCTCGTGATCCATCCACAGCTCGCGGTGCCCGCCTCCGGGAATCACAATCACCGCGGCACCCGTGGCCGACCCCGCGTCCGGCAGGTACGGCGTGAGCGACGGCCGGTGCACCTGGGAGACGATATGCTCACCCAACTCGGTGAGCCGGACCGCTTCGTCGCCGGCCTTCCCTTCCGACCCCGGAGCCCCGTGGGGCCAGAGGAGTATTGACCCAGGTCCTTGAGCCATCAGGCCCCGCGAGAGCAGGACCAGGATCATGGTGAGGGAGTGGCGACGGAGCATCAACGTAAAGGTACAACCCTTCATGAAATCCTCGCATCCAAACAAGAAGCACCTCCGCCGACACCCGCACGACTATGATCATCGAGGTTGACGATGGAACGCTGGATCCTGGACGCCCGCTACGCCCTGCGACGGATCACGCGCCGTCCATTAGCCTGGTCACTCGCCGTCCTCACCCTGGCCCTCGGCGTCGGTGGCCTGGCGGCGATTTCCGGTCTCACCCGCTCCCTCCTTATCTCTCCTCTCCCCTACCCCCACGCCGAACAGCTCACGCGGATGTGGATGCCCGGAGACTGGCGCGGAGAAGAGGTCGCGGCGCTCGACGGCCATTGGACGGGCTTTTCGGCAGTGGCCGCCTACCGGCCGAGGAACATGACGCTCGAGCACACCGGCGCGCTCACCCGCGCCGTGCCAGGCATCACGGGCACCGCCGACCTCTTCCGTGTCCTCCAGGTCGCCCCGGCGTTGGGCCATACGTTCGAATCGGGTGACGACCGGCCCGGGGCCGCCCCCGTCGCCGTCATCTCGAACGCCCTGTGGCGGGAGCTCGGCGCCGATCGGAGCATCTCTGGAACTCCCCTCACTCTCGACGGCACCGCGTACACCGTCATCGGCGTGATGCCATCCGGATTCTGGTTTCCGGACCCCGGCGTCCAGGTGTGGACCAACGACACGATCAACGCAACGTCCAGTATCGGGCTCTACACACTGGTGGGCCGGATGGAGCCGGGCCGAGTGGTCGCGGGGATGGGTCCCGCACTCAATCAGGTCACCGGGATCCTGCGACCGCTGTTCGACTACTCCGACCCCCGGTGGGACATCACCAGGAACCCGGTGCTGACGCCGTTCTGGAACTGGATGCTCGGCCCCCTCCGCCCCGCGATCGTCGCATTGCTCGTAGGAATGGCGGCGATTCTTCTCATCGCGTGCGCGAACGTCGGAGCGCTGGTGATCGGACAACTCGAGGGGCGCGGCGCCGAGCTGGCGGTCCGGACCGCGCTGGGAGCCGATCGGAGCCGGCTCTCTGCTCAGCTCCTGATCGAGATCCTGGCGCTGGGGGCCGCCGCCGGAGTAGCGGGGTCAGCCATCGGCGTCCTGGGCTTCCGGTGGCTCCGCGTGACACTCCCACTCGGTGTCTGGGGCGCCCGTGCCACGCTCGATTGGACCCTGCTGGCGGCCGGAATCGGCGCCGGGGTCTTAGCGTCCGTCGTGATCGCGTCGGTCTCGATGTTGTCACTCCGGCGGGGCGAGCTCGCCGCGGCCCTGGCGAGTGCGCGGGCGGTCGGCGGCGCGCGCCAAGGGGGGCGGCTGCAGAACGCACTCGTGGTGGCGGAGGTGGCCCTGGCCGTGCTCCTCGCCGGGTCAGCGGGCCTGCTCGGACACAGCGTGGCGAACCTCTACGCGATCAGGCCCGGCCTCGCCATTTCAAACGTCGCGGTCATCGACGCCGCCGCTCCACTCGGCGCCGCCACGCCCGACCGGCGGGCCATGCTCCGGAACGTGCGGAGCCATCTGGGCGAGCTCCCCGGGGTCAGAAGCGTCGCCGTCACGCAGATGCTCCCGCTACGAGGCCGCGACTGGTCGATGGGTCTCCGGCTCCCGGACCAGGACCCCTCCGCGCCGACGCCGCTCTTTCGGATGGTGTCTGCCGGGTACTTCGATGCGTTCTCCATTCCCCTTCGGGAGGGCCGCACCTGGGGCGCAGCGGATCGGCCCGACGACAGCGTCAAGTCGATCGTCGTCAACGAATCCCTGGCGCGACTGTACTTCCCGAAGACCGATCCGGTGGGCCGCGTCATTCCCGGCGGGTTCGGCGGACCGGAACGGATCATCGGAATCGTGGCGGACGCCGCCGAGGGGAACCTCACCGACCGTCTGAGCCCCACGCGGTACTACTGGAACGAGCAGGTGTCATTCGTTCCCGCAGGACAGACGTTCATCGTGCGGTTCGCCGACCCCGGAGCGACGGCGCGTTCAGGGGACGCGCTCCGGCGGGCGGTGGCCGCGGCGGCGCCCAGTCTCGCGGTCCAGCAGGTGACGCCGATGGAGCGCGTACTCGCCCAGGCCGTCGGACCCGCTCGCGACGTCCTGAGTCTCTTGGGCCTTCTCACCACACTCGCACTCGTCCTCGGCGCGGTGGGCGTGTACGGCGTCCTCTCTCAGTTCGTCACGCGACGGGGGCGCGACTGGAGCCTCCGGCTGGCACTGGGCCTCAGACCGACCCGGCTGGTGGGGCAGATTCTCGGACGTGGCATCTCGCTGGTCTTCGCGGGTGTCGTTGCGGGGCTGATGGTGACGGTCGCTTCGGCACGGCTTCTCGCCGTCTTCTTTTTTGGGATCACCGCGTACGACCCGGCCGCCCTCCTGGGTTCGGCGGCTTTGCTCATCGGCGTCGGGGTTGCGGCCGCTTTGTTGCCGGCCCTCCGCGCCGGGCGAGCGGACCCGGCGGCGGTACTTAAGGAGAGTTGAATGAAGGCGGGGTAGACATGCTCCCGTAACCGCGTAAACTGAGCGAGGGGTTTCAGCCGTCTCCTTCGTTCCGGGGAGCTTCAGATGCAGCGCTTCACGCCGCCGTTCT
>DATBCM010000116.1:0-4448 GCA_036270455.1 Gemmatimonadales bacterium
CTGTCCAGCTAAGCGAAGCGAGGCGCAGCCCTACCTCGGCCCTGCACCCATAATCCCGTTCACCTCAGCATGAGACGGCGCATCCGCCATCAAATAATACGTGCCCAGAACCCCGTGATCAACATGGTTGGCCAGCCGATCGGGGCGTTTTACGGGTTGGTGGCGAACGGATACTACCGGGATTCGGCGGATGCGGCTCCGTATGCCGCCTCCGGCGCGCGCCCCGGCCGGATCAAGTTCGTCGACGTGAACGGGGACGGCCAGATCACCGCTGCCGACCGGCAGGTCATCGGCAGCCCCCATCCGGACTTCACCGGCGGGTTGGATGTCGCGGTGCGCCGCGGCAACTGGGAGCTCGGGGCAACGCTGTTCGCGAATCACGGGAACAAGATCTTCGACGTGCAGAAGTACTGGTACGTGTTCCGCTATTTCGATACCAACGTGGTGAAGGACCGGCTGAGCAATTCTTGGACGCCGACGAACCAGAACGCTAAGTATCCAATCCTGGACGCGGGCGATACGTTCAGCCGGCAGTTCAGCAGCTATTGGCTCGAGGACGGCTCGTACCTCCGGCTGCGGACGCTGCAGGTCGGGTACAATCTGCCGCCGGGCTTCATCCGCTGGATTCCGGTGGCACGGGTCTATGTGCAGGCGGAAAACCTGTTTACCATTACGGGGTACTCGGGGCTCGATCCCGCCCTGCCGACCGCGAGCACCTTCGGGGCGGCCGGCGACATCCGGGACCAGTTCCGGGGCGTGGATCAAGGCTCGTATCCCAGCAGCCGCACGTTCACGATCGGCATCTCGACCACGTTTTAGCGATTCGTCTTTATTCGGGGGACGGAAGACGATGAACACGCGAAATCGGAACCGCCTGCTGTACGGGATCGCGGGAGTGCTGGTAGCCGCCGGGGTCACGTACGCCTGTAGCGATTTCCTGAACGTGCCCGCCCAGGGGACCTTGGATCAGAATACGCTGGCGACGCGTGCCGGCGTCGAAGGCACGCTCATCGCCGCCTACCGGTCGCTGGACTGCAGCAGCAGCTCTGCCGGTTCGTGGGGATGCGCGGCCAGCAACTGGGTGTGGGGGAGTGTCGGGAGCGGGGATGCCTACAAGGGGTCCAACCTCGGCGACCAACAAAACATCAATGATATTGAGACCTTCAATTGGTCGGTGGGCACGGCCGATACGTACCTCAACCAAAAATGGAGCCAGGTCTACGACGGCGTAGCGCGTGCCAATTCGACGATCCGCCTCCTAGCCCAGGTCTTCGCGGCGACGCCGACTGCGATCGACTCCGCGACTCGCGCCGGCATCCTGGGCGAAGCGATCTTCCTCCGGGCGCACTATCACTTCGAAGCGTACCGGATGTGGGGGCACATCCCCTACTATCGGGAAACCGACACGGATTTCCGCAAGACCAATGCGGGCGTGGACGCCATCTCGGAGATAATCACCGACCTCAATGCGGCCATCAAGCTGCTCCCCGCGAAGCCCCGAAACGGGGAAAAGGGTCGCGCGACCATGTGGACCGCCAAGGCGTACAAGGGCCGGGTCCAGGTGTATGGCGCCGCTACCAACCCCGCCCTGTGGGACTCGGCGCTGGTGACACTGCGGGACGTGAAGACCAACGGCCCGTACGCGCTCGAAACGAGCTTCGACCACGTCTGGACCGGCTTTGCAGCGCTTCAGGACGGTCCGGAAACGATCCTCGCGTTTCAGGCTTCCGTGAAGGACGGCGAGCCCAGCGGGTGGAACTCGAACTGGGGCGAACGCCTGAATTTCCCGCACTCAGGCAGCCACTTCGGCTGCTGCGGCTTCCATCAGGCGGCCTTCAACCTGGTGAACTTCTTCCAGGTCGATGCCGCCGGCTTACCGGTCGCGATGACGAGTGCAGCCTGGAACAGCCCCCCGCTCGACCCGGCGCCTCCGCCGTCCGACACGGACAAGGTCTGGAAAGGCCAGAACTTCATCGGTGGCAACATGCGGCCGGTCGATCCGCGGGTGGACTGGACGCTAGGGCGGGATAAGGTGCCCTACAAAGACTGGGGACTCCAGAACCGGTCGTGGATCCGCGATGCCTCCTACAGCGGCCCGTACAGCCCCAAGAAGAACGCCCAAGAGTCGGCGGCGAACGCCGAAAACAACGTGGGGTGGCAGGCGACGCAGACGAACGACGTGCACATTCACATCTTCCGCTACGCCGACGCGCTGCTGCTCCTGGCCGAGGCGAACGTGGAAGCGACCGGCGGCTCCCTTGTTGAGGCCCAAACGATCGTGAATCTGATTAGAGCGCGGGCCGGCAAGATCGCGCAAGGGTGCGGGTCCGCGGACACCGTCCTGACGAAAGCGTATCCCGCCTGCGTCACGAACGACACGTTGAAGCCGATGGCCGTGCCGATGCAACAGGGCTTGACGGTCGACTCCCTCGCGACGCCCTGGGCCTTTTACAAGATCGGCCAATATACCGCGCCGTGGACCCAGGCCCAGGCGAGATTGGCGGTCCGGATTGAGCGCCGCCTCGAGTTGGCGATGGAAGGCCAGCACTTCTTCGACCTGCGCCGCTGGGGCGGCTCGGATACCGTGATGGCCAACTACCTCGCCGTGGAGAAGACGCGGATACCGTATCTCACATTGGTAGCCCCCTATTCGCTCCCCAAATACTCGGTCTTTCCGATTCCGTCGCTCCAGATCGACTTGAGCACGGTTGGGGGGACATCGCGGCTCGTGCAGAATTCGGGGTGGTAAGCCGGACCTAACGTCGGCGGATCGTAAACGCCTGCAGGGAATCGCCGTTGTTCGCCACGAGCACGGCCTTCCCTGCAGGCGTTCGGATGAGCGCCAGCCCCGTGACGTTCCGGGGCGCCAAGAAGCCGCTTTCCACGGGGGGGACCGGCGTAAAGTGACCCCGCCCGTCTCCCCTTAGCCACAGGCCGTTGCCGGCGTCCGCCGGGGGCGTATTCGGCTCCGTATCGTACAGGTTACCGGCGACGATCAGGTCGAGGTTCCCATCACCGTCCAGGTCCTGGGCGATCATGCCGCGGATCGGTGCGATCTGCGCCAGCGGGGGCAGCGGCATCGCGGTAAACGTGCCGTCGCCGTTGTTCTGCAGATAGAGGCTCGCGAACGTATCGGTCTGGTAATGGAGGGCCTGCTGCAATTGGGCGGCCCCGAACATTTGCTGGATCGACGCTCGGGAAAACGCGCCATACGTCGGGAATCGCAACCCCAGCGGATAAATCGTCGGACCCAGTCTTGCTAGACCGAAGACGGGGTATTCGACTCCGGCGATCTCCTGGGTGAGCACAATGTCCGTGGTCCGGCTTCCGGTGAAATCGGTCGCATAGATGCCGAACCGGCTCTCGGACGACGTCTTGTACGCGAAGTTCAGCCCCAGATTGCCCGCCACGAGATCGGGATGGCCGTCGTGGTTGAAATCCGCTGCGACCAGACTGTACCACCAACCCCGCAGCGGTGGCAGACCCCGGGACGCCGTCACATTGCGCAGTCGCGTGCCGTCGTTGTGGTAGAACTCGAGCGGCATCCATTCCCCCGCCGTGACCAGGTCCAAGCGCCCGTCGCCGTCAAGATCCACCCACACCGCAGCCGTGATCATGCCTCCCGGGTGAACCAACTCCGGAGCGACCTCGTCCGTGACATCGGTGAAGTGGCCCCCGTCGTTGCGTAACAGGTAGCTGCGGGTCGGGTACGGGTAGTTCCTGGGGGTGAGGCGCCCGCCCACGAACAGATCCCATCGGCCGTGGCCCGTGAAATCCCCGGCCGCCACGGCGGCCGTGCAGGTCCGCATCTCCGGCAGTGCTTGGGTATCGCGGACGAATCGGCCGCCGCCCTTGTTGATGTAGAGGCGATCTTGCAGCAACCGCGAACCAGGGGCGAGTTGATACCCGCAGCTCGCCACGTAGAGGTCGGGCAGGCCGTCGCCGTTCGCGTCAAAGAACAGGGCGCCCCAATCCTCGTATGCCTTGTCGGCCGCCCAGGGCTGGCCCTGGGTCGATTCGACGAACCGGCCGTCCTTTTGCTGAATGAAGAGCTTGCCCGGGACACCGGCCCCCCCGCCGATAAAGACATCGTCCAGGCCGTCGCCGTTGACGTCGGCCACCGCGATCGGCGGACCCTGCCGAGAGGGCATGTACGGCAAGAGCGGCTGGACGTCGTAATCGACCAGCGCCCCGGCCTGGTGTTTGTACGGCAACGCGCGGCGACCGTCGATCGGCTGGAACCGCTGCCGATCGTGGCGGACGCTGGGGGCGGGTCGGCCCTTCTTCTGGGTCGCGTCCCCCTGTCGCACCGTCAGAATCTGATCCACGTCCAGGTCGGTCAGTACTTGATACCGGCGATCGGGCCAGATCACTTCCAGGCTGTCCGCGCGCCTCGCATGACCCAGCCCGAAGTGCGCCCGGTCGTCCATCGAGGACATGTACCCCCG
>DATBCM010000117.1:0-2444 GCA_036270455.1 Gemmatimonadales bacterium
CCGAATCGAATTGCACTCGTGGAGCGCGTTCATTCTGACGGGCGGCCTCTACTTCTAGAGCCGGTCGATGTCAGGTACGATGGGGGCGGCCAACGGCCGCCCCCGTTTTGTTTTCGTGGGTTAGGTTCCCCCCGTGCTCACCGTGAACGGCATCTCCCTCTTCACCCGCCGCATCGGTGAAGGCCCCCTCGTCGTTGTCCTCCACGGCGGCCCCGGCGCCAGTCACGACTATTTGCTGCCGCAGTACGACCTGCTCGCGAAGGGCCGGGAGTTGTTCTATTACGACCAGCGCGGCGGCGGTCAGTCCCCCGCTCCCCGGGAGGCGCCCCTGGGATGGGAAGCGCACGTGGCCGATCTGGAAGGGATCCGGGTCGCGCTGGGCCGCGAGCAGCTCGTTATCTGCGGCTACTCGTGGGGCGGCCTCCTCGGTCTCCTGTACGCGTTGCGTCACCCGGAGCGGGTCGAACGCCTCGCCCTCATCGCCCCCGCCGCCATCACCCGCGAATGGCGTGACGAATTCGAAACCGAGTTCAGCCGGCGGATGAACGCCCCCGAGCGGCAGGCTGAGCGGGACGCGCTTCGCGGCTCTGGCCTTCGGGAGCGCGATCCCGAGGCCTACCAGCGGCGCGCCTTCGAGCTGTCGGTCATGGGCTACTTCAAGAATCCGTCGGACGCCGTCCGGCTGACGCCCTTCCGGGTCGTGGCCCGAACCCAGAAGGCGGTCTGGGATTCGCTGGGGGATTGGGATCTTCGCCGAGACCTCGGAGCGACCTTCTCCCGGCTCCCGGCTCCCGGCTCTCGGATTCTCCACGGCACCTCCGACCCGATCCCGATTGCCTCTTCCCGCGAGATCTCGCGGATCACCGGCGCGGAGCTCATCCCCCTCGACTCCGGGCATTGCCCGCACGTCGAAGTCACGTCCGATTTCGTTCGCGCACTCGACGAATTCCTGCCCCGGGCCTAGCGGGTTAGCTTCCCGATCATGGACAAGCCGGCAGTGGGCCAGGTGCTGGACGAGATTGCCCGCTTCCTGGAGTTGAAGGGCGAGAACCCGTTTCGCGTCCGCGCGTTCGAAAACGCCGCTCGGGCCGTGACCGGGTTCCCCGGGGACCTGGGCGAGGGCATCCAATCCGGGTCCCTCGGCCAGGTCCACGGCATCGGCAAGGCGACCCTCCAGATCGTGTCGGAGCTGATCGACACCGGACGCTCCTCCGCCCTCGATGAGCTGCGCGAGCAAATTCCGCCCGGCCTGGTGGAAATGACACGCATCCCGGGTCTGGGCGTGACCAAGATCCGCCAGATCCACGACGCGCTCGACATCGACACCATCACCGACCTCGACGCCGCAGCCGCCGACGGCCGCCTCGCCGCCCTCCCCCGCTTCGGCGCCAAGACGGCGGAGAACGTGCGGCGGGGCATCGCGCACCTGCGCCGGTCCACCGAGTTTCGCCTCTTCCACCATTCCGCCGCCGAGGCCTCCGGCCTCCGGGAGAGTCTCGCCGCCCTGGATGGGGCGGTGCGCGTCGAGCTGGCGGGCAGTGTGCGGCGGCGGCGCGAGGTCATCCGGGACCTCGATTTCCTGATCGGGTACCGAGCGACCGGAGCCCGGGACGCTATCGTCAACCGCCTGCGGACCACGCCGGGGGTCACCGAATCGTCGGGCGCTGAGAATGCGGTCACCCTCCGGTTCGCGTCGGGCACCCTGGCGGATGTGTTCTTCGCGCCCCTGGAATCGTTTGGACTCGCGTGGGTCCGGGCCACCGGCAGTGGCGCGCATCTGGCCCAGCTCGAGTCCCGGGCCGCGGACCGCGGCGTTTCGCTCGCCCACGGCGCCTTTCCGGAGGAGGTCGACGTTTACCGCGCCCTGGGACTCGGCTGGATCCCGGCCGAGCTCCGCGAGGGTGCCGGCGAGATCGACGCGGCGGCCGCGGGGACCCTGCCTCAGCTCGTCGAAGAACGAGACTTGAAGGGCTTCCTGCATTGCCACAGCAACTACTCGGACGGCACCACCACGGTCGCGGACTGGGCCGAGGCGTGCGCGGGCGCCGGATACTCCTGGATGGGGCTGACCGATCATGGGCCGGGAGCGTTCGCGGGAGGGCTGAAACCGGAAGACGTCGGGCGCCAGCATGACGAGATCGATGCGGTGAACCGCGCGAATCCGTCGTTCGCCGTCCTCAAGGGCATCGAGGCGGACATCCTGGAGGACGGACGGCTCGACTTCGACGCCCTCACCCTCGACCGGTTCGACTTCGTCATCGGCTCCATCCACACACGGTTCGGCATGACCGGGCCCCAGATGACCGACCGCGTGCTCAAGGCCATGGATGATCCCCACCTGACCATCCTGGGGCACCCGACCGGCCGCCTGCTGCTTTCGCGCGATCCCTGCCCCATCGACCTCGAGAAAGTCTTGCGGTGCGCCGCCGATCGCGGTATCGCCG
>DATBCM010000118.1:0-12312 GCA_036270455.1 Gemmatimonadales bacterium
CCGCCCTTCCCCGGAAAAATCCCTGATCTCGATGACCTTCGGAGCGCCCGTGGTGGTCGTGATGAGCCCCGGCACCGCCGGATCCACACCCGTGTCCAGGATGCCGATCACCACTCCACGTCCGTCGTAGGTCGGATGCGCCGCCGCAAACCGGTCGACGCCCGCGCTCCGCAACGAGAGCATGCCGGCGAGGTACGCGACCGCTGGCGACAGGACCGGATGGAGGGGCGGGAGCCCGTCGACCGGTGCCGGCGCGAGGTCTCCGGGGGCGGGGGCCGAGGCCGGAGCCTGCGCGTTCTGGGGAGCCGGGGCCATTGTGGGACGGGCGCCGGCACAGCCGGCCGCGACGGCCGCGACGGCCGTCGCCAGCACGCTGAGCACGCTCCAGCGCACGAGCCTCAATGGACGTCCGGCAGCGAAAAGGTCCCGAGGTGGGGCCCGGAAAATTCGGCGGAGGTCTCGAACAGGAAGGCGAGGATGTCCCGTGTCTCGTCCGGCGTGATGATCGCGTCCACGTAGCCGCGCGCGGCGGCGTACTTCGCGTCGAGCTGGTGTTCGTAATCGGCGCGCATCGCGTCGACGGCACCGGCGTTCTCCGGCTTGCCCACGCCCGCGCCGAACACCGCCTGCACCGCCGACTCCCCTTCCATCACACCCATGCGCCCTGTGGGCCACGAGACGATGAAATCAGGATCGAAGCCCTGCCCCGCCATGGCGTAATACCCGGCCCCCGACGCGTGATTGAGGGTCAGCACGATCTTCGGAACCGTGGCGGTCGCCATCGCTTCCACGAATCGGGCGCCGGCGCGGATGATCCCCCAGTGCTCGGCCTCGGTGCCGACCATGAACCCGGAAACGTCCTGCACGAACAAGAGCGGGATGCGCTCGCGATCCGCGTTCTCGATGAAATACGCGGTCTTCTCGGCCGATGCGGTATAGATGATGCCCCCGATCTTGGGGGGCTCACCCTTCTTGCCCTTGATGAGCTGCCGGGCATTGGCGATGACCGCCACGGGACGTCCGGCGATGCGGCCGTGGCCGCACAGGATTTCGGGCGCGACGTCCGGCTGGAAGGGATCGAACGCCCCGCCGTCGAGCAGACCTTCGAGCACCAAGTGGGTGTCGTAGCTCATCCGGTGATCCGCGGGCAGCGCCTCATACAGCGCTGTCCCCTTCTGCTTCGGCGCGGAGCCGTTGAACGCCGCGGGGGTGACGCGGGGGAGCCGGCCGACATACTCGCGGATACGTACGAGGCATTCCTGGTCGTTCTTGGCCTTGTAGTGCGCCACGGCCGAGACACTCGTGTGCGTCCCTGCTCCCCCGAGCGTTTCGGCATCCACGGTCTGACCGGTGGCGCCCTTCACCAGGTTGGGTCCGCCGAGTCCCATGAACGACGTGCCTTCGACCATGAAGATGACGTCGGAGAGGGCCGGCAGGTACGCGCCGCCGGCGATGCAGGGACCCATCACGGCGGAGATCTGCGGCACCCGGAGGTAGTGCCGCATGATGGAGTTGTAGTAGAAGATTCGCGCCGCCCCGTACTGGCCCGGGAAGACGCCCCCCTGATACGGCAGATTCACGCCCGCCGAGTCGACCAGATAGATGATGGGGACGCGCTGGCGCATGGCGACTTCCTGCGCGCGCAGAATCTTCTTGATGGTCTCGGGCCACCAGGACCCGGCCTTCACCGTCGCATCATTCGCGACCACGACCACCGGACGCCCGGAGACGCGGCCCAGTCCCGTCACCACCCCGGCCGCCGGCGCCTGCCCGTCGTATTGGTCGAACGCGACCAGCAGCCCGATCTCGAGCCACGGACTCCCCGGATCGAGCAGGGCCGACACGCGCTCGCGCGCGGTCAGTTTTCCCTGATCGTGCTGCTTGGCGATCTTCTCCGTCCCGCCACCGGTTTCGATGCGGGACTTGAGCGCGCGGTATTCAGCCGTCAGGGCTCGGAGGCGACTCATCTACGCGGCGACATGCGTCGCGGCCCACTCCTCGATGTACTTGATGAGCTCGGAGGTTGGCGTGCCGGGTCCGAAGAGCTTGCCGACGCCTTCGGACTCGAGGCGGGAGACGTCCTCCGGGGGAATGATGCCGCCCCCGGTGAGCAGGACATCCTGGCGCCCCGCGTCCGTGAGGAGCTGCTTGACCCGCGGGAAGAGCGTCAGGTGGGCGCCCGAGAGAATGGAGAGTCCCACTACGTCCACGTCTTCCTGGATCGCGGCGCGGGCGATCATCTCCGGCGTCTGGTGGAGCCCCGTGTAGATCACTTCCATGCCGGCGTCCCGCAGCGCCGCGGCGACGACCTTCGCGCCGCGGTCATGCCCATCCAGGCCGGGCTTGGCCACGAGGACGCGGATCGGGCGCTTCTTGGGGTTCGGCATGCTAGAAGAACACCGGCTCGCGGTAGGCCCCGTACACGCTCTCGAGCGCGTTCCGGATCTCGAAGAGCGTGCAGTACGCGCGGGCGCAATCCAGCATGGGGCCGATCACGTTCTGGTCGGTCTGGGCCGCCACGCGGAGGGCCTCGAGCCGGGACTTCACCAGGGTGTCATCCCTCCGGGCCCGCAGCGCTTTCATCTTGGCTTTCTGCGAATCCTCGGCCTCGCCCGAGACCTTCAGGATCTCGACCGGGTGGTCCTCGGACGCCACGAACTCATTCACGCCGACGATGATCGACTTGGCGTCTTCCACGTCCCGCTGCTGCTCCGCCGCGGACCGCGCGATCTGCCGCTGGAACCAGCCAGTCTCGATGCCGCGCACCACCCCGCCCAGCGATTGGATCTCCGCAAAGAGCGCTTCCGCTTCGCGTTCGAGCTGGTCGGTGAGCGATTCGATGTAGTAGCTGCCACCCAGCGGATCGATCACGCCGGGGACGCCCGTTTCGTACGCCAGGATCTGCTGCGTCCGGAGGGCCACCTGCACCGCCTGTTCGGTGGGCAGGGCCAGGGTTTCGTCCAGTGAATTGGTGTGCAGGGACTGGGTGCCGCCGAGGACGGCCGCGAGCGCCTGGTAGGCCACGCGCACGATGTTGTTCAAGGGCTGCTGCGCGGTGAGCGTCACGCCCGCGGTCTGGGAATGGAACCGCATCATCCAGGAACGCGGGCTCTTGGCGCCATAGCGGTCCTTCATGTGACGGGCCCAGATCCGCCGCGCAGCCCGGAGCTTCGCGATCTCTTCGAAGAAGTCGTTGTGAATGTCCCAGAAGAAGGAGAGCCGGGACGCGAAGTTGTCAACGTCGAGCCCCCGGGCCATCCCCCGCTCCACATAGGTGAAGCCGTTGGCCAGCGTGAACGCGAGCTCCTGCGCCGCCGTCGCGCCTGCTTCGCGGATGTGGTAGCCGGAGATGGAGATCGTATTCCAGAGCGGGGTGTGCTCCGCGCACCACTCGAACATGTCGACGATGATCTTCAGCGCGGGCTCGGCCGGGTACACCCAGGCGTGCTGCGCCATGTATTCCTTCAGGATGTCGTTCTGCACGGTGCCGCGAAGTTTTGCGATCGGCACCCCCTGCCGCTCCGCCGCCGCCACGTAGAAACAGAAGAGCATGGCCGCGGGGCCGTTGATCGTCATGGACGTGGAGACCTGGTCGAGCGGGATCCCATCGAAGAGCGTCTCCATGTCGGCGAGGGACGAGATCGCCACGCCGCACTTGCCGACCTCACCCTCCGCGCGCGGGTGATCGGCGTCGTACCCCATCAGCGTCGGGAAGTCGAACGCCACCGACAGGCCGGTCTGGCCGTGCTCCAGCAGGAACTTGTACCGCGCGTTGGTATCCTCGGCCGTGCCGAACCCGGCGAACTGGCGCATGGTCCAGAGCCGGCCGCGGTACATCGTGTCGTGGATGCCGCGGGTGAACGGGAAGCTCCCCGCCGTGCCGAGCTGTTTTGCGGCGTCGAACTCCGCGAGATCGTCGGGTGTGTAGACCGGCTTGCGTTCGATGCTCATGGCGTCACTCCGCCCTTCACCTGGTCCAGGATCTCCGCCGCCACCTCGTACGGGTTGCGGTCCCCCTCCACCATCGCGTCCAGCCGGCGTTCGAGCACCTCACCCGCCGCCGTCTCGTCCCACAGCCATTCGGCCAGATGGCGCTCCACGAGGGACCGGGTGCGTTCCGTGAGACGCCGGCGCCGGCGCTCGGTCAACTTGCCGCTCGCTTCCAAATACGCCTGGTGGCGATCGAGCGCCGCCACCAACTCGCCGACGCCTTCGCCCGCCGACGCGACCGTCGCAAGCACCGGAGGCTCCCACTCAGGCCTGGCCCCCGCTTCCGCCTTCCCCTTGCGGGCTCGTGAATCCTGTCCTTTAGGGTCAGGCTTGTGATGCGCGGACACGTGACGGAACGCGTTCCCCCGCCTGATCCCGAGCATCACTTCGATTTCCTGCCGCAGGCGGTCGGCGCCGGGGCGATCACTCTTGTTGACCGCGTAGATATCCGCGATTTCCATCACCCCAGCCTTCAGAGTCTGGATCGCATCCCCGGATTCCGGCACGAGCACCAGTACCGTACTCTCCGCCGTCCGCGCGATGTCCAGCTCGGTCTGCCCGACGCCCACGGTCTCGATCAAAATCCGGTCGAACCCGAAGGCGTCGAGGACGTCCGCGACCTCTTCCGTAGCCATCGCCAACCCACCCAGTGACCCGCGGGTCGCCATCGACCGGATGAACACGTCCGGGTCGAGAGACACCGACTCCATCCGGATGCGGTCCCCGAGCAAGGCGCCGCCCGTAAAGGGGCTCGTCGGATCCACCGCGACCACCGCGACCTTGAGTCCCGCGCCACGGAAGTGCTGCACCAGGCGCTCGGTCAGGGTGCTCTTCCCCGCTCCCGGAGGGCCCGTGATTCCGATGCGCCGGGCCCCCCTGGACCCGACCCGGCCATGGATGTGCGAGAGCACCCCTTCGTAGCCGGGGCGCCGGCTCTCCACCAGACTGATGGCGCGCGCCAGTGCGGCAGGGTCCTGCCGTTCCAAGCCCTCCAGCAAGCTCTCGGTCCCCATCTCTATGGAAACTAAACGCTTCCGGGGGTCACGTCAGCCCTGGAATCGAGGGCCGTGACGCGCGCGGGACCGGGACGCACCAGTACCCGCTCGATTCGGACCGTGGATGCCGCCACGATATCGAACTCCAGACCTTCGACCGTGACTCGCTCTCCGGCTTTCGGAATCCGGCCCAGTAGCTGGGTGAGAAACCCGCCCACCGTCTGCGCGCCACGGGTCTCCCGGGGGCGCCCGAAGCGCTCCCGGAGATGCTCGACCGGTGCTCCACCCTCGACTTCCAGCAGCGGCGTCTCCCGCACCGGGGCCTTCGGCTCCATTGGGAAGAGATCGCGCATGAGCGTGGTCAGAAGATCCTCGAAGCTCACGACGCCGGCGGTGCCGCCGAATTCATCGACCACCACCGCCAGCCGGGCGCCCCCGCGCTGCATTTCGAGCAGGAGATCCGCGGCGGGCCGGCCCGAGAGGACGGTGAGAATCGGACGCACGGGGATCGGCGCGTTGGGGTCGAGCCACAGCAGATCCTTCGAGTAGGTGACCCCGACGATGTCATCGAGCGACTTGCCGAGCACCGGGTACCGGGAGTACCCCGCCTGCAGAAACACGTGCGCGGCCTCGCCCGCCGGCGTGCCCTCCGGCAAGGCGACGATCGCCGTGCGGGGGGTCATGACGTCCCGCACCGGCCGATCGGCGAAGGCCAGCACGCCGGAGACTACCTCGAGCTCATCCACGCCCGCCAGCGCGTCGGATCCGGCACCCGTGAGCATGGCCGCCAGGGCGTGACGTGTGGACGGTTCCCGGCGCGGCAGGAAGGGACCGAGTGCCGCGCTCAGCCGGTTGATGATGGGCAAGGTTCGTGACACGATGCCCTCGGGCCACCGCCGCCCCAGGACCCGCGGGACGACGTACGACGCGACCACGAACACGGGGACCACGACTGCGAAGGTCAGGATGCCGAGGAACGTGGGCGTGAGCTCGAGGAAGAGCGCCGGCACGGCCGCGCCCGCCACGAGCACACCGAGGGTGGTCAGGGCGTTGGCGGTCGCGAGGACGCGGCCGGGGTTCTCTACCAGGGCGGCCGTCGATCCGGCGCCGCGCAGCCGCAGATTCACCCACCGACCCAGCTCGGCCTGACTGACCGAGGCGGCGGCCACACCGATCGTCGCGGCGGTCCCCGCCACGAGCAGGGCGAGCGCGAGGAGGAGCAGTCCCGCGGTCATTCGCGCTCGAAGTACACCCGGGTGACCCGGCGCCGGTCCACCCGCTCGACGACGACCCGGAATCCATCGAGATGGAGCTCCTCGCCAGCGCGGGGCACGCGCCCCAGCACGGAGTAGATGAGCCCGCCTACCGTCGAGACCTCGGGATTGTGGAAATCGCCACCGAGGGTCTGCGAGAGCTGATCCAGGCCGACGCCCCCATGTACCCAGTAGCGATCGCCATCCTGCTCGATGGCCGGAGGCTCGGCGGCCGGATCGTCGCGAATTTCTCCGACGATCTCCTCCAGGATGTCCTCGAGCGTCACCACCCCTGAGGTCCCGCCGAATTCGTCCACGACGATGGCGATGTGCGCGCGCCCGCGCTGGAAATCGTGCAGCTGGGCGTCGAGAATCTTCGACTCCGGCACGTAGGCGGCCGGACGCACCAGCTCACGCCACTCGTCGGGGCGCGGCTTGAGCCCCAGCGCGATGGGCACCAGATCCTTCGCGAAGACCACGCCGAGCACGGCGTCGGGACTGCCGTCGAACACCGGCAGGCGGGTGTGCCCGCTGTCCTTGAAGACGCGGAGCAGCTCATCGTACGGCGCCGACACGTCGATGCCGACGAGATCCAGGCGCGGGGTCATCACCTCGTCCACCGTCGTGTCCGCCATCATGAACACCCCGAGCAGCATGTCACGCTGCGCCCCGCCCAGGACCGGAGCCGCGGGACGCGGGCTCTGCACGAGGCCGTGGAGCCCGCGATCGGCCCAGCCCAGAATGGCGAGCAGGAACTCGAAGGCCGCCAGGGAGCGACGGGCGATGGGCAGCACGGCGGCGGCCAGCTCGGGGGCGAGGCTCGCGAGGCTGCGCGGCAGGGCATCGCCCACCACGAACAGAAACACCATCGCCACGGCCACCGCGATCAGCCCGCCCAGGGGCCCCCGGGTCCACCAGGCGAGGGCGCTGGCGCCCGCCACGGCGGCCAGGACGAGGAGGGCGAGGCGCGCGACGTGGAGTCCCCGATGCAGGGGCACCCGCGCCACCGGCGGCGCGTCCGCCAGGGTGTGCGCCGCCTCTCCGACCGCCGCCTCCTCACCGAGCGCCAGGAGACCGGCCCACAGGACGGCGCCGAGCGCGATGAGGGCTTCGACGAGCAGCAGGGGGCCGTTCGTCATCGGTCTGGTCCCACGAGGCGACGCACGTAGCGCTCCTGCGTCCGCCACATGCGAGAGCGGGTCCGTCCGGGACCGGTGGGGTGGTCGTAGCCCAGCACGTGCAGCGTCCCGTGCACCGCCAGCCGGATGAGCTCCTCCCGCAAGGCCTCAGCCCCGGAGCCCCGCACCCAGGCACGCGCGGCCGCCGGACAGACGTAGATGTCGCCGTGGAGGATCCCGTCAGGCTGCGGGAGCGGAAACGCGATGACGTCGGTGAGGCCCCGGCGGCCGAAGGTGCGGCGGTTGAGGGCCTTCATACGCGCGGGCGCGAGCAGGGTCACGGACACGTGCGCACCGGGCGCGCCTTCCCAGGCCAGCACCCGGCGCACCACGGTCCGCAGCAGGCGGTCAGTCGCCGGCGGCGGGGGCCGACGGCTGCGAGCCCTGCCAGCCCGCCGAGATGCCGCCACGATCTTCCGGGTAGTCAATGCGGTTGTGGTACATCCCCGACAGGACGCGGACGAACTCCGCCTTCACTTCGTCCAGCTGCTGCAGCGTGATGGGCGCCTCGTCGAGCTGGCCCGCCGCGAGCTTGTTCTTGGCGATGTGCTCGATGACGCCCTCGATGCGCTCCGGCGTGAGGTCGTCGAGGACGCGCAGCGACGCTTCGATCGAATCGGCGAGCATCGCGATGGCGGTTTCGATGGATCGCGGTCGCGGACCCGGGTACCGGAAATCGGCCGGGTTCACTACGCCGTCGCGGGACTTCTTCGCTTTGTCCAGGAAATAATTGATTTCGGACGTGCCGTGATGCTCGGGGATGAACGCGGTGATGATCTCGGGCAGCCGCGCCTCCTGCGCCAGCCGCACGCCGTCCACCACATGCTGGCGGATGATCTTCGCGGACTGCTGCGGCGTGATCCGGTCGTGGGGATTGCTGGTGCCCCGGTTCTGGTTTTCCACGAAAAAGCCGGGGTTGCCGAGCTTGCCGACGTCGTGATAGTAGCATCCCACGCGTCCGAGCAAGCCGTTGGCGCCGATCGCGTCACACGCGGCTTCGACCAGGTTGGCCATCGCGACGCTGTGCGCATAGGTCCCCGGGGCTTCGAGGGACAGGCGGCGCAACAGCGGGCGCCCGGGGTCGGACAGCTCGAGGAGCGTGAGATCGGTCGTGACGGTGGTGACGCTCTCGATGAGCGGCAGCAGCAGGATGGTGAGCGATGCCGAGACCAGCGCGTTGGCGGCGCCAAGGAGCGTCATCCATCCGATCTGCGCGAGGGGCCAGTGCCCCACCAATCCGAGGGCGAGCGCCGCATCGAGGTAGCCGATCGCCGTGATGAGGACGGCGAGGTAGAGATGACTCCGGCGCCGCAGGGTCCGTACCGACAGGGCGGCCGTGATGCCTCCGGCCAGACAGACGAACAGCGCCGGGCCGTTGTGGAACACCGGCTGGACATCGATGAGCGCGGCGAAGATCATCGCGCCGATCATGGAGACCCGGCCGTTGAACTGGGCGGTCAGGATCATCGCGAACAGGGGCAGCGGAATGAGCTCGGGATGCTGGGGCGCGAGCGCCGCGATCACGGCGGCGCTGACGATCATGAAGGAGAACAACCCGCCGATCATCGCCACCTGACGGTTGTCGCGGTAGGTCTCCCGGCGGTAGTAGTAGAGGAGCACCCAGAACACGCAGAGGATCAGCGCGTTCTCGAGCATCACCCCGAGCATGCTCTCGACGTCGAGCGTCTGCCGCGCGCCGAAGGAGAACGCGGTTTCCGCGAGCACGGCGAGCCCGGCCACCCACCACCACCGCGCCAGGTGGTAGCGGAAGCGCTCTTCGCGCGGGATCTGCGGTTCAGCCCTGGCTATCTTCCGCATAGGCCTTGATGATCTCCCGCACCAGCCGGTGGCGAACCACATCGGTGTCGGTCAGATAACAGAACCCGATCCCCTCGATCCCCGGAAGAATCCGCTCCACCTGCAGGAGCCCCGAGTCCTCGCGGTTCGCGAGGTCGATCTGCGTCTTGTCCCCCGTGATCACCGCGCGGGAATTCACGCCGAGACGGGTGAGGAACATCTTCATCTGCATGCCCGTGGCGTTCTGGGCTTCGTCCAGAATCACGAACGCGTCGGAGAGCGTGCGGCCACGCATGTAGGCGAGCGGCGCGATCTCGATCACGCGCGTTTCGATGGCCTTCTCCACCCGGTCCCGGGGCATCATGTCCTCGAGCGCGTCGTAGAGCGGGCGCAAATACGGATCGACCTTCTGCTGGAGGTCGCCGGGCAGGAATCCGAGATTTTCTCCGGCTTCGACGGCCGGCCGCGCCAGGATGATGCGGCGGACCCGGTGCCGGGCCAGCGCGTCGACGGCCGCCGCCACCGCGAGATAGGTCTTCCCCGTTCCCGCGGGGCCGATCCCGATCACGATTTCCTTCTGCTGAATGGCCTGCAGGTACTCCCGCTGACCCTGGGTCTTGGCCTGGATGACCCGCCGCAGCCCGGGCAGGATGATCTTGTACTCGCCGCCCTCTCCCGCCGGCGGCGGGGTGCCGTCGTCCATCACGATCCGCTCGACGTCATGCACATCGACCGGATCGCCCACCCGGGCCAGATCCACCAGGGCCTGGGTGATGGGCACGGCGTGCTCTACGGCGTCCGCCTTGCCCTGAAGGGTGAGCGTGTCACCCCGCAGGGAGACCCGCACGCCGAGACGCTTGGACAGCTCGATCAGATTGGCATCGTTCACCCCCGCCAGCGTCAGGGGATCGACTCCCTCCACCGACAGCCGGCGGGTCACGTCGTCACTCATCGGGTCACCTCGAGATGCAACGCGGCGATGTCTTCGGCGCGCGCCGGGGAAGGCGCGCCCTCGAACAAGGCTCGCGCTGCCGTGGTCTTCGGAAAAGCGATGACGTCGCGCAATGACGTGGCCTGCGCGAGCAGCATCGTCACGCGGTCGAAGCCGATCGCGAACCCGCCATGGGGCGGCGCGCCCGCGGCCAGCGCCTTGAGCAGGAAGCCGAACCGGGTCTCGATCTCCGCCGGTGTCAGCCCCAGATGGCGGAACACGGTGCGTTGCACGGCCGGATCCGTGATCCGGATGGAGCCCGAGCCGAGCTCGTTGCCGTTGTACACGGCGTCATAGTGCAGCGCGCGGCACGCCAAGGGCTCGGCATCGAGCTTCGCCACGTCCTCCGGATGCGGAGCCGTGAACGGGTGGTGCGCGAACACGGGTTTCCCCGTGTCCGGATCCGGCTCGAAGAGCGGGAAGTCCACCACCCAGCAGAAGGCGTGCGCCGTCGACGGCGTGAGCTTCAGCCGTTTGATGGACTCCGCCCGCAGCGTGCCCAGGACCGGACGGATCTCCGACGGCGCTCCGAAGAGCATCAGCGCCATCGCGCCCTCGGCCACGCCGAGGGCCGCCACGCGCTCCGGCGTCAACTTGACCGACCCGGAGACCTGGTCCGCCTGTCGCTTGACCCAGACCACGGTCTTGCCGATCGCCTTCTTGGTGATCTCGGAGAGCGCGTCGATCTCCTTCCGGGAGAGCGCAGCCCCGCCCGGCACGATGAACCCCTCAAGCCGGTTCTTCGGATCGGCGCCCAGGGCGCCGGCGAGCGGAAGATCGGTCCAGCTCGAAAACTCCTTGGTCCAGTCGCCGAGCCGGATGTCGTATCGCAGATCGGGCTTGTCGGTCCCATACCGCGACATCGCGTCCTTCCACGTCAGCCGCGGAAACGGAGCCGAGACGTCCTGCCCCGCCTCCGCCCAACAGGCCACCAGCACGCCTTCCACGAAGCGCTGTACGTCCTCGGGGCCGACGAACGAGGCCTCGATGTCGATCTGCGTGAACTCGGGCTGGCGGTCGAAGCGCAGGTCTTCGTCTCGGAAGCAGCGCGCGATCTGGAAGTACCGGTCGAAGCCGGAGACCATCAGCAGCTGCTTGTAGATCTGCGGCGACTGGGGCAGCGCGTAGAACTCTCCGGGGTGCACGCGCGAAGGCACGAGATAGTCCCGGGCGCCTTCGGGCGTCGGCTTGGTCAGGATCGGCGTCTCGATCTCCAGGAAGCCGAGATCGGACATGGTCCGGCGCGCCCGCTGCAGGAGCCGGTGCCGCAGCATCAGGTTCGCCTGCATCTCGGGACGGCGGAGGTCCAGGTGCCGGTGGGTGAGCCGCGCCTCCTCGGACGCGAGCTCTTCGCCCTTCCCGCGCGCCACCGGAATGGCGGGCGTCTCCGCGGGGCCGACGACGCGAACGGATGTCGCATGCACTTCGACCTCCCCCGTCGCCAACTCCGCGTTCTGCATGTTCGCCGGCCGCGCCACGACCTCGCCTTCCACCACCACGACCGTCTCGGCCCCCAGCCCGCCGGCGCGCGTCACGACGTCCGCGCCCGCCCAGGCAGGTCCCACCGCCACCTGCACCAATCCGGCACGGTCGCGCAGATCGAGAAACACGATGCCGCCCAGGTCACGGCGACGATGCACCCAGCCACCGAGGGTCACGTGCTGGCCCACGTGCGCCGCGCGCAGCGCGCCGCAGTACGTCGACCGCCAGGTGGTTTTTACCGAATCCGTCACGCCCCTCCCCCTTCTTCCGCTTCGCAGAGCACGCGATAGAACTCATCAGGGTCCCTCGCGGCGAGAAGCCGGCTGCGGACCGATTCATGCCGGACCAACCGGGCGATCCGGGAAATCGCTTTGACGTGCGTCCCCGCCGCCGTTTCAGGACCCGCCATCAGGAAGAACAACCTGACCGGCTCGCCATCCACCGTTTCGTACGGAACCGGCTCCGTCGCCGTACCGGCCACGACGCCCAGGCTCGACAGGGCCGGGGTCTTGCCGTGTGGCACCGCAACGCCGAACCCGATGCCGGTCTGGAACTGACGCTCCCGCTCCAGGACCGCGTCGAGAACCTCCTGACGGTCCCCCCCAGACCCTCCGTCACCCGCCCCA
>DATBCM010000119.1:0-5037 GCA_036270455.1 Gemmatimonadales bacterium
CTGCAACGGTTCCGTCAGGGACGGGCCCAGGGAGGAGGGGGCAAAACCGTACTCCTCGTGACCGTCGGTCTCGCCTTCTGGGCCGGCGTGTACGGCGTGCTGTATATCATCCTCCGGTACTTCCGCAGTGTCGAAGAGCTCGGCCCGCTACTGGCCGGCAAAATGCTCGGCCTCGCTCTCCTGTCCTTCATCTCGATTCTCGTGCTGTCGAATGTCATCACGGCGCTCTCGAGCTTTTTCCTCGCCAAGGACCTGGATCTGCTGGTGTCGGCGCCCATCGACTGGCTGCGGCTCTACCTCGCGAAGCTGCTCGAGACGACCATCAACTCGTCGTGGATGGTGGCACTCATGGCCGTTCCCCTGCTCGCGGCCTACGGCGTGATCTACCATGGCGGCTGGTTCTTCGCGCCCTTCGCAGGTCTGGTGATGATCCCGCTGCTCGTCCTTCCGGCGGTCGCCGGCTCGGCACTCACCCTGGTGCTCGTCAATGTCTTCCCCGCCCGCCGCACCCGCGATCTGCTTTCGATCATCGCCCTCGGCGCCGGAGCGGGCGTGATTCTGCTGTTCCGGATGATCAGGCCCGAGCAGCTGGCCCGGCCCGAAGGGTTCCGAAACCTGCTCGAGTTCATCGCGGTGCTGCGCACGCCCACGTCGCCGTTCATGCCGAGCGAGTGGGCGACGCGGGCGGTGATGGGATATCTGCATGGCCCCTTCGATCTGCAGCCCGTGGTTCTGCTCTGGAGCACCGCGGCGGCGTTCGTCGCGCTCGGCGCGATGCTCCATTGGCGGATCTACGCTACCGGATACACCAAGGCCCAGGAAGGCGCGGAACGATTCATTCGCGGGGGATTCTGGAAGTGGTCGCTGGGAGCGGTGATGTCCCCGCTGTCGGTGGCGAAGCGGGAATTCGTGCTCAAGGACATCCGGCTCTTTTTCCGGGACACCACACAGTGGAGCCAGCTGATTCTGCTCGGCGTGCTCGTGGTGGTCTACATCTTCAACATCAAGGTCCTTCCCCTGCATCGCGGCGAGCAAGTCGGGTTCTTCTCGGTGACGCTGGTATCGTTCCTGAATCTTGGCCTCGCCGGGTTCGTCCTGACCTCCATCGCGGCGCGGTTCATCTTCCCCGCGGTGTCGCTCGAAGGACGGCAGATGTGGCTCCTGCGATCTTCACCGCTCGACCTGAAAGCGTTGCTCTGGTCCAAGTACTGGGTGGGGACCGTTCCCCTGCTCGTGCTGGCGCTGATTCTCACCGGCGTGACCAACTGGCTCCTGCAGGCGTCCGCCTTCATGATGGTGCTGAGTCTGGTCACGATCGTAGCGCTGACCCTGGCGATCGGGGCCTTGGCGCTGGGATTCGGAACGCTCTACCCCCAGTTCGAGACCGAGAATGCGGCCCAGATCCCGACGTCATTCGGTGGACTGGTGTTCATGATGACGACCATCGCCCTCTTGGCGGCGGTGATCGGTGGGTTGTCGCAGATCGTGTACCCGTACGTCCGGTCGGTGTATGAAGGGCACGCGGTGGTGATCACGCCGTGGATGATCGGGAGCACCGTTCTGGTCGCCCTGATTTGTGTGGCGGCGACGGTCATTCCCCTCTGGCTCGCAAACCGGAAGATGGAGCAATTCGAATTCTGACCCTATGAAAGCCGCTCTCGCACTCCTCATCCTGCCGGCTGCCCTCGCCGCCCAGACACCCCAGCTCGTCAACATCGGCACCCACCGGCTCGAGGTCGTCCGCGCCGGCACGGGGTCGCCAACCATCGTGTTCGAAGCCGGTCTGGGGGACACCTGGCAAGACTGGGATTCGGTGTGGCATCGGGCCGCCGATCTCTCGAGCGCCATCGTGTACTCCCGCTCCGGTCTCGGTAACTCGGAGCCCGGGCCCGGCGATCACTCGGCACGCACGGAAATGGCGGAGCTGCACCGGCTCCTCGACAGCCTGCACATCCCGCGCCCCATCGTCCTCGTCGCCCGGTCGTACGGTGGCCTGCTCTCGCGGCTCTACGTCTCCATGTACCCGCACGACGTGGCAGGCCTCGTCCTGGTCGACGGCACGCATGAACAGCAGGTGAAGCGCTGGGGTCAGATCGATCCCAAGTATCCGGAGCAGTTCCGGGCGTACTTCGACTCGGTCATGAAGACGATGAAGCCAGGTGCCGAGCGGGACGAAACGCGGGAGACCGTGCGGATTCAGGCCGCGGGGACGGTGGACGGGCTTGAGCCCCTTCCCGATATCCCGTTAGCCGTGCTCACCAGCATGCGACCATCACCGAAGCCGGCGTACGTGAACATGACGGCGGGGGGACATGAGGCCTGGCGCGCGATGCACGAGGAATGGGCCCAGCGGTCGCGCTACGCCGAGCACATCGTGACGGTACAGGCGGGGCACGCCATTCAGGACGATCAGCCGCTACTCGTGATCGACGCTATCCGGTTTGTGCTAGGTCGAGTGCGGGCCGGTGCGGTGACCGCAACGGGCTCGGCCGGACTGGCAGACAGTATCCGGATTTTCATGGCTCGAGTCGCGCGGGATGTGACGCACGACGGCCCGCTTGCCTGGCACCGGGAATTTTCGACGGACTCGACGTTTTTCATGGCGGCGGACGGTCGGCTGGCCTTCGCCTCGGGTGCGGAAGCGGCCCGGCTCATCGACAGCATCCCGAATTTCATCGCGCAGATCACCCTCACCTGGGGCGACGCGATCCGGGTGGATTCCCTCGCGCCGGGCCTCGCCGTCGTGGGCGCCGATTATCACGAAGTCCAGGTGGACCCCGCCGGACACGTGGTTGACGATCGCGGCTATTTCACCGGAGTGGTCCAGCGCGAGGCCGCAGGGTGGAAGTTCCGGAACGCCCACTGGTCTGTGAGGGCACCATGAAACCCTTCGCCGTCCTGTTCATCGTCGTCGCCGCGCCCCTCACGGCCCAATCCCCCGAATACCTCACCTACAAGTCCCAACGAGACACGGGGGCCGTGGCGCGCGCCGAAAGTGCCCTCGTGAAGGACCCGAAGAACGTCGCGTTGATCGGACGACTCGGCGCCGCTCAGGTCGCGATCCGTGAGTACCGTGAGGCGATCGCGACCTACACCAAGGGGCTGGCCCTGGCCCCGAAAGACACCGCGTTCTACCGGGAGCGCGGCCACAGGTACCTGTCCATTCGTGAGTTCGACAAGGCGTACGCGGATCTGACGAAGGGCCTCTCGCTCGACAGCACCGACTACGGCTGTCTCTATCACCTGGGGATCATTCAGTTCCTGCGCGGGCACTTCGAGCTCGCGGCGCGAACGTTCGCTCGGGCACTTCCGTTGGCACCCGATTCCAGCGAGCGGGCGGGGTCCACCGATTGGCTCTGGATGTCCCTCTCGCGGGCCGGCCACGCCACGGAGGCGCAGGCGCTCTTGGACCGGCATCCGGATTCCCTGCACACGAACATCATCTACACCAGGCGCCTGCGCGTTTACCGCGCCCAGGTCTCCCCTGACAGCGCCTTCACGCCTGCCGATACCGACGACATCTCGGTTGCGACGCTGAGCTACGGCATCGGCGACTGGTACCTGGTGAAGGGTGACACGGCGAAGGCGAGCCAGTGGTTCCGGCGCGCAGTCGCGTCCGGAGGCTGGCCCGCCTTTGGCTTCATCGTGGCGGAGGTCGAGCTGAAGCGACTGGGAGCCCGCTGAGCTAGTCCTTCACCCAGTGCGGCGCCGTGCTGAACGTCGCGGGAGCGAACAGTCCCGGCGACAGCGCCACATCCGTCTTCCAATCGTTGTAGTCCTCCGCCTGCTCGAGCTTCCCCGCGACGTAGAACTCACAACGCGTGGCCAGCCAGCCGCCACCCGTCTCGACCAGCTTGGTGAAGTGCATGTCCATGAACGGCGCGCCCGCCACCGGCGAGAAGAGCGCGCGCACCACGGCCTTGCTCTTCGGGTCTACCCAGAACTGGGGTGAGGTCGTGTCTCCCGCGGCGGCGGCACCGGCGATCCAGACCGGCTGTCCGTTCCACGTAGCGGTCAGGACCGGCTTGGAAAAATCGATGCCGGTGGGCGCGAGGTCCTTGAGCGAGCGCTCGACGGGCTCCACATAAATCCCCTCGACCAGTGGAAGCAGCAGGTTGCCGCTCGGCCGGGCCAGGCGCTGCTGGCCGGCGCGAAAGGCCCAGAGAGAATCGACCGTGTAGATCACGCCATTCCCCTGCTTCGGACTCCCGAAGTCGATCCGGAGCTCGGTGCCTTTGGGGTCCGTATACCTGAGACTCTCATACCAGGTGGTGACGGTGGACTTGCCTGTCGAGTCCACGCGCGTCGTGCTCTGCGCAAACGTGAGGGTCTTGAACCAGTGGTTGCCGTAAGCGTCGCGCATCGTGTGAATCAGGTCGCGGCCGGTGGCGGGGGGCTTCTGAGCCAGCGCCGGCCCGGCGAGCAGCAGTGCCAACAAAGCGGTCTTTCGCATGACGGATCCCTCGGAAGCGATAGGGTGGTAGGAATATGGACGGGCAAGCGGGAGGTTGGGTTTCGAGGTGAGGCCCACCTTCATCTATAAGATGCTGGGGGCGCCATTCCTGAAAGGGCCGTGGGAGGGGCGCCCCATACGAGCCGTAGGTCTCCAACGCCCACAGCTCCGTACAGATGTTGAGACCGAACGACACCGGGCCGGCATGGAAGACCGGGAAGGCCGGATCTCCCCGGTCACACCACGTCTCACGCGCGCCGCCGAGTTCAGCGGGTTCCGCTCGGCACTCCAGATGCGGCGAGCGTGGAGCCGGCATTGGGGTGGGTCGCCGCGGGACGTCCTGAAAGCCACTCGCCGCGCCGGGTAGACCGCTCGCCGCACGCCGGTTGCACCTGGCGTCATCCCGGCCGAAGATAGGGGGATGCGCCGTCACCTTGGCCGTCCTCTATTCGCCGCGAGTCTGGTCGGCTGTGGCCTAGCGGGACTCATCCTCCGGAACGTCGTGGTCTACGAGACGTTCCCCACGGCCTCACTGACCCACACGATCGTCTCCGTCGTCACCGGAGTCCTGCTCGCAGGTGCCG
>DATBCM010000120.1:0-5530 GCA_036270455.1 Gemmatimonadales bacterium
TCCGGCTGGCCTACGACATCCTGTACTGACCCAGGAAACGAAAGAACCCCGCCTCGAATCGAGGTGGGGTTCTTTTTTTTGCATCTACCGTCCGGTCACTCCGGGGGTTCGTCTGGATCCCGGTCCTCGTCCGGCTCGACCTCGTTGGTGCGGGCCTTCTTCGCCACAGCCGCACCACCCTTGCCGGTCCCACAGATCGGCACCATCAGGGCCGGGGGATCACCCGACACCGGAGTGAGTTTGTTCTTTGTGAGCACCGCGTTGAAGGCCACGAGGTCCTTCTCACTGACGGCGCGCCAGGCCATCACCGACTTGCTCAGGTCCGAGCAGGTGGACGCGTAGTCCGCGAGATCGGCCGGGGTCGGCGCCCCGTCCCCCATCTCGAGCTGATTGAGCTGGCGCACCAGCGCCCCGTTGACGCCGACGAAATTCGGCGTCGTCGAGCGCCGGAAGAAAAAGCCGCTGGGACCCCCCAGAGACCCGGCCACGGTATCAATCCGCGCCAGCAGCGCCTTCGCGGCCGTGGCCACCTCGGCCACGCTCGAGCCGGTGTCGGCCGCCAGGCTGTTGCGTACGGTCGACGCCTGCTGGTAACCGTTCCACGATTCCGACATCCCCTGCACGATCTTCAGATGCAGACCATGCATCTCGCGCAGGGCCGCCGCTGTGGCCGGTGAGCGGGGATCGTCCCGCACCGTCACCGTTTGGGTGTAGCTCTTGCCGTCCACGGTGAGCTTGATCGAGTAGACGCCGGGCAGCGCCAACGGACACTCCGGCGAGGCGGGCGTCTTGCCCGCATTCGCGTTGATCTCCCAGCTGTGGTTGAACGCCGGCGGATCGTCGTACCGGATATCCCAATTGGTCCGGTTGAGCCCCGCGTGCGCCGGCATCGGCTCCGGCGTGGCGAGCCAGAAGCTCGGGTTGGGCGGCGTGGCTGCTTCCTTCACCGGCGGCATGGCGGCGCTGGACAGGTGACGCACCACCGCGCCGCCCGAATCCAGCACCTCGAGCGTGATGGTGCTCGAGGGCGCCGAGGCCAGGTAGTACGTGATCAGCGCACCATCGGGTGCGTTGTCCGAGTGCGGAACTTCCGGCGGCATGGGCGTATCCTGATTCACGTTCCGCCGGATACGCACCGCGTCCCCGGGTTTGAACAACTTCACCGCTTCGGCCGGCGCCGACCCGCTCATCTGCCGGAGCGGCGAGATGTCGTCGAGAATCCAGATCCCGCGGCCGTAGGTGCCGACCACCAGGTCGTTGCCCTTGATGAATCCGTCGCGGTAGGACGTGGTCGGCAAATTCTGCTGCAGCGACTGCCAGTCATCGCCGTCGTCGAACGAGACGTACATCCCGCTCTCGGTGCCGGCGAACAGCAGTCCCGCCTTCTTGGTGTCTTCACGGATCAGATGGGTGAACGATCCGCCGATCTGCCCGGTCGGAAGCCCGGTCACGATCTTGGTCCAGGTCTTCCCGTAGTCCCGGGTGCGGTACAGCTGGGGCTGGTAGTCCCCGGCGTTGTGCGCGTCGAGCGCGGCGTACGCCTCCCCCGCGGTGAAATGCGAGGGCTCGACCATCTGCACGGCCGTGCGATTGGAATCCGGGAGGTTGGGAATCGAGGCATCCGTCCAGGTGACCCCTTCGTCCCGGGTCACCTTGATCAGCCCGTTCGACGTGCCGACCCAGATGACTCCCCGGCCGACCGTCGAGGCCCCGATGTTCTGAATCACGCCGCCGCGCGGTGCTCCAGGCTTCGGCGTAGCGGTATCGGGTGGCGGCGTGACGCCCTTCGGCCACCCCAGGTCGGGACCGAGCTTCCGCCAGTGCATGCCGCCATCCGTGGACGCCATCAGGTACTGGTAGCCAGCCAGGAGCTCTCGCGGATTCCAGGGCGCGAACACGAGAGGGTTGTCGGCGTTCGCCCGCAGATGGGAGTCCGGATCGGTGCCGGGACTCACGTTCACGATCTGCTCGGACGGGAATGAGACCTTCTGGATGCCGGCGCCGGACGCGTAGAGGATGTTGTTGTTCAGGGGATCGACGACGTCGGTGCCCCACTCCCACCCACCCGTTGGACTCCAGTCCAGCGGCCCGATTTCGCCGTAGTTGCCCCGGCTCCGGACGCGGATGGCGCCGGCGTCCTGCTGCGACGCGTACACCCAGTAGGGGAAGGAGTTGTCCGCCGAGATGTGGTAGACCTGCTCGGTGGACTGATTGTACCAGGGGCTCCAGGTGCGGCCGCCGTCGAGCGTCACGGTCGCGCCCTGGTCCAGGCCGAGGAGCATGCGGGACCCGTCGGTCGGGTCGATCCAGAGCTGTTGCGGATCGTCGCCCCCGGGCGCGCCCTTGAAGCCGGTGAAGGTATTGCCGCCGTCGGTCGAGATGTAGCTCGACGTGTTGATGGTGATCACGACGTCGGGGTTGGTGGAGCTGACGTACACGCCTCAGTTGTAGCCGCCCTGCCCATTCCCGACCCGCCGGTCTCCGGCGTCCATCTGCCGCCAGCTCGCGCCGCCGTCATCGGAGCGGTAGAGCCCGAAGTTGCCGATGAGATACATCCGCTGCGCGTTGGTGTGCTGCGCGACCGCAATCGACACACGGCCGAAGAGCCGGGGCAACCCGCCCCCCGTCACTTCGTGCCAGGTCAGGCCCTGATCGGTCGACTTGAAGAGCATGGTCGCCGTCGGCCCGTTGGCGCCGCCGCGTCCACCGCCACCTCCGCTTCCGTTGACGTTGACGTAGTGCAGGTCGGTCGCCGCGAGCACCGTGCTCGGCGCATCGTTGGCCCAGGCCAGCCGCTCCACGCCGACCGAATCGGCGGCGTAGAGGGTCTTATTCCAGGTCTTGCCCCCGTCCGTCGAGCGGAACACGCCCCGCTGATCGCTCTTCGTGTAGCGGTTTCCCTGAGCGGCGACGAGGACGAGGTTGGGATCGTGGGGATCGACGAGAATCGAGGGGATCTGGCGCGTGTCATCCAGACCGAGGTGTTGCCAGCTCTTTCCGGCGTCGGTCGACTTGTAGACGCCGTCTCCTTCATTGATGTTGCCACCGGTCGGCATGTCGCCGGTCCCGACATAGATCACGCTGGTGTCCGAGGGAGCGACCTGCACGGCCCCGATGGCCGACGTGCTCGTGATCGCGTCGAAGACGGGCTCCCAGGTCACGCCGGCATTCGACGTTCTCCAGAGACCGCCGGTCGGAAATCCGGCGTAGAACACACCGGCCTCGCCGACCGCACCCGACACGGCGGATACGCGCCCGGCGCGGAGGGGACCGATGTTGCGCCACACGAGTCCTGCCAGGGAATCGGGTCCGGCGGCGCGGGTAGCGGTGAGGGAAACGACGGCAACAGAGAGGGCGATGATGCGCTTCATGCGGAGAGCCTCTGAGGTTCGGGGAACAACGGGAATATGCACCGTCCGACAGTCCTACGGACCCTGACCATTTCCCGTTGCACGAAACGAAACGGCCTCACCCGGAGGTGAGGCCGTCCCGTCATCCCTGCCGTTCCCAGGTCCCGCCTACTTGGCCAGGCCGCTGATCACGGAGGCCAGCGCCCGTACCTTCGCCGGGTCCCCCGCTCCGGCCGCCATCCCATTGAGCCGCGACGCCAGCCTGGTCAGCGCCGTCTTCCGGGCCGCCCCGGTGGCCTTTTCGGCCTTCGCCAGGCCCCCGCGGGTCTCGCTCACCTGCGCCGCCGTCATCCCGGACCGGGCCAGCTGGTCCAGGTAGGCCCGGGCCACGACGGGGCTCGCAGGCCACACGATCGTCTGCTGGTCCTGCACGTTCTGCTGCGCCACCTGGACCAGCTTGGCCGCGTCGATCTCGTTCTGGCTGAGCAGATCGCTCGGCGTGAGCTCGAGAATATCGAGCCCGCGGCCGATCTCGGAACTGACGATCATGCCGTTGTACCAGTAGGCCGACCACGAGCCGGCGCTCACGAGCTTGGTGGAGTCCATGGGGCCCCGGTCGAAGAAGGCGATCTCCTTCGGGTGGGCCGGGTCGGTCCAATCGAAGACCGAAATGCCGCCCTGGTACCAACCCTGGGCCATGATGGTGCGCCCGGGCACCGGAACCAGCGATCCGTTGTGCGCGACGCAGTTCTCCTGCTCCGTCTGGGCCGCGGGCATCTTGAAGTAGCTCTGGAACGTCAGCGTCGAGTCCTTGATCCGGAAGAGCGCGTCCGCACCCCACTTGGGATCGTCGGTGGCCCGGCAGCGCGGCGCCAAGCCCCCGCCCCACTCGTCCGTGAAGAGGACCATCGAGCCGTCATTCGAGAACGTCGCCGAATGCCAGAACGAGAAGTTCGAGTCTGACGCGGCCGCGATGCGGCGCGGGTGCGCCGGATCCTTGATGTCCAGCAGGAGGCCGTAGCCGCCGCAGGCCCCGCCGGCCAGCCCGATCGCGGGATAGACGGTGATGTCATGGCACTGCACCGGGCCGGGGCGCGGGCCCTGGGTGGCGCCGGCGCCCACGATCTTGTCCACGATGGCTTGCATGTTGGTGCGGAACGTCACGGTATCGGCCATCGTTGGCGCACCGGTGCCGCCCCGCGCCTTGACGATGCTGTCGAGCTGCATCGACAGGAACCGCCCGCCGATGATCACGTCCCGGCCTTCCACCTGGGCGATGAATCCGCCCGCCGCGCGGGCGGAATCCACCCGCGCCTTCTGACGGGCCAGATCGGTGGCGGCTTCGGGATGCGTGCCCGCCTGGGTCAGCCCCGCCAGGATGTCGGGCTTGCTGACGACCTTGGCCTGCTCCGGGTGCGCCAGGGGCACCTGAATCACTTCGATGCGGAACTCCTCGCTGTTCGGATCCTTGTCCGGCGTCATCCCGGAGCAGCCCGCCAGCTCGTTGGGCGAGCGGACGAACGACGAACCCGAGACATAGATGTAGAGGTTCGCCTTGTCGGCGGGGCTGGTCACCACGGTGTGGGTGTGCGAGCCCCGGCAAGTCTGCACGTTCGTGAGGAGCTTCGGATTCTTGATGTCCGAGATGTCGAAGATGCGGACCCCGCGGACCCGGTCGGCGCTGACGGTGTCGGCGATTCGCTCACCACCGCAGTCCCTGTGGCTGTCACCGGACTCGACCGACGTGAACATCAGATGCCCATACACCGAGACGTCGTTCTGGAACCCCGGGCACGGGAACGCCGTGACGAGCGCCGGGTGGGCCGGCTGGCTCACGTCCCAGATCAGGATCCCATGGAAATTCCCCTGGATGACGTACTTGCCGTCGAATGCCAGGTCGGAATCGATGTAGTTGAAGTCGCCGGGGGCGGAATCGATGACGAAGCCCGCGGGACGGGCGGTGGCCGAGACCACCCGCATGTTCCACAACGCCTGCTGGGCATTGTAGATGCCGGCCTTCAGGCCGACTCGCGGATCGGGAGACGGCGTCTGGGCTGTCGCGGCCGAAACGCCGGCGACGATGAGGCCGGCGGCGAGTGCCGAGCGGCGCAGGAACGAACCAGAGAACACAGGAAGCTCCAGAGTGTGAGGGGAGGTCACGGGAGCGTGAGCAACATCTG
>DATBCM010000121.1:0-7281 GCA_036270455.1 Gemmatimonadales bacterium
ACCCGGAGCGTCTTCCGCTCCATATGCCCCAACGTGTCGACCACGCCCTCCACGATCACGACGCCCTCGATGTGCGCCCGACGCAACACCTCGGGATAACGGGGCGGCGGTGAGGCCAGGAGCTCCGGCGGCTGCTCTATCACATTCGAGTCGTACACACCGTTGGGGTCCCCACCCGGATAGTCGCCCCCGGGGGCGGCGGGCACTGCGATGGGGCCCGGCTCGAGGCTTCCGCCAGGAATGGTGGGGATGGTCGCCGGAACATCGGGAAGGCTGAGATGGCGGAGATCTGGAGCCGTGACCGTGATTCCGTCCGGCAGCCCCCTGCGCTCCGGCGCCTGCGGAATCACCAGGATGGACTCGGGCGCTGTGTAGATGCTGGCGCGCTCAGCGCGGCTGGAGGTCGCGTGAAGTCCGTACCCAAGGATCAGCACATGCACGCCGACCGCCAGAACGCCGCCGCGAGTCCCGAAAGGCGAGGAGGAGCCCACTCCGAACCGGTCGAACATCGAAAGGCCTCCGAAAGAGGGTCACCTCGATGCTACCGGTGGAGCGTTGCCCCCTCGTGGGAGGCGAATGACAAACGAATAAAAGCGCGGTGAGCGCTAGGTAGCGTCCCGGGGAAGGGTGACCGTGAAGGTGGTGCCCCGCCCCGGCCGGCTCTGCACCTCGATCGTGCCGCCGTGCGCCTCGGCGATCCAGCGGCCGATCGCGAGCCCCAACCCCGCGCCCGCCCGCTCTCCCGTCCGCGTCCGGGCGACGTCGGCGCGGTAAAAGCGGTCGAAAATGTGCGGAAGATCCCCGGGCGCGATCCCGATCCCGGTGTCCGAAACCGCCAGGGTCACCCGGTGGGCCTCCGGCGCGAGGGTGATGCGCACCCGTCCTCCAGCCGGGGTGTACTTCACGGCATTGGTGAGGAGATTGAGCACCAGCTGGCGCATCCGGGTGCGGTCCACGGCCAGCAGCACCGGTTCGGCGGGCACCTCCACCTCGATCCGCACGTCCCCTGGTTCGGCGAGCAGCTCGCCGGTCTCTTGCACCTCGTGCACCAGATTCCGGAGATCGATCGTTTCCCGCGCGAGCGGCGCGCGCCCTTCATCCGCGCGCGCCAGCGTGAGAAGCGCGTCCACCAGCTCCGTCATCCGGTTCACTTCGTGGAGCGTCTCCTCCAGGACGACCAGCGTTTCCTGGGGCAGGTTCGGCGTGGTCACTGCGCGTTCGACCCCCGCCCGCAGCACGGTCAACGGCGTCTTGAGCTCGTGGCTCGCGTCGGCGGTGAAGCGCCGGAGGGCCACGAAACTGCGCTCCAGCCGGCCCATCATCTCGTTCAGCGTCTCCGCGAGCCGCCCGAATTCGTCGCGCACCATAGGCTGCGCCAGGCGCCGGTGGAGGGACCGGCCGTCGGAGATCTCCTCCACTTCGGTGATGATTTGATCGACGGGTTCGAGCGCGCGCCGGGCGATCCACGAGCCGAGGAGCCAGGCGACCAGCAGGCTGAAGGGGAACACGAGGGCGATGGGCGTGAGGAATTCCTGGACGCCCAGTTCCGTGGGCGCCACGTCGGCGGCGGCGAGCACCGCGCCGAACCTCGGGCCTCCCGCGGCGGAGCGGATCACGTAGCGGATCGTGGGCCCGTCGGGCGCGAGGCGGGCGGTCCGCACCGCGCGATTCGCGGTGTCGGCGCGGGCCAGCTCGCGGAGCTGCTGCAGCACCGGGAACCCTGCCGCCCGGACGTCGGCCGACACGAACAGCACGCCCGAGGAGTCCGACGCCGTAATGATGAGGAACCCGGGAACCGGCTCGAGGGTGGCTGCGACCTGGGGAATCAGCTCCATCCCGCCGGTGGAGCTGCGCTGCAAGAGCAGCCCGCCCGAACCGTAGACCTCGGACAGAATGCCGCTGGTCTGGTCGGCCTCGGTCCGGATGCGCTGATCGAGCTCCTGATAGGACGCGCTGCGCCGTTCGAGGTAGAGAATCCCGGCGAAGGCCGTGAGGGTCAGCGCCACCGCCGAGGCGTACCAGGCGGTCAGCCGTCCCCGGATCGTCTGCACCTTACGTCTTCACCACGTAGCCGACGCCGCGGACGGTGTGAATGAGCTTGGGCTCGCGCCCCTGATCGATTTTCTTCCGCAGCCGCGTGATCACGACGTCCACGATGTTGGTGCCGGGGTCGAAGTGATAGTCCCACGCGTACTCGGTGATGAGGGTCCGGGACATCACTCGCCCCTGGTGCCGTACCAGATACTCGAGCACCGAATACTCCTTGGGCGTCAGCTCGACCGGCTTGCCCGCCCGCTTCACCTCTCGCGCCCCCGTGTCGAGCAGGAGGTCGGCGACCTTGAGCGAAGGGGAGGCGATTTCCTTGGGCCGCCGCCCGAGTGCTTCGACCCGCGCCAGCAGCTCCTCCAGGGCGAACGGTTTGGTGACGTAGTCGTCGGCCCCGGCACGCAGGGCCTGCACTTTGTGATCGACGGCATCCTGCGCCGTGAGCACGAGCACGGGGACGGACAGCCCGCGATCCCGAAGCGTCCGGAGGACCTCGGGACCGGTGAGCTTGGGGAGGCGGAGGTCGAGCACGATCAAGTCGTAGTGGCCACTCGAGCCCAGGCGCAGACCTTCTTCCCCGTCGGCCACCAGGTCGGTCTGATAGCCGGCCTCGCTCAGTCCGCGTTTCACGTACTGACCGACGGTCTTGTCGTCCTCCACCACCAGGACTTTCATCCGATGGGCAGGAAGACCTTGAAGGTCGACCCGACGCCGATCTGGCTCTCCACTTCGATCCGGCCGCGGTGATCGGCGATGATGCCATAGCAGATGGACAGCCCCAGCCCGGTGCCCCGCCCCTGCGGTTTGGTCGTGAAGAACGGCTCGAAAATCTTCGACAGCTCTTCCTTCTTGATGCCCACGCCGCGGTCGATGAACTCGACCAGGAGCTCGTCTCCGCGCTCCGGATTCATCCCGGACCGGACCGTCAGGGTGCCCCGCGAGTTCATGGCGTCCATGGCATTGAGGAGGAGGGCCATGAAACTCTGGATCAGCCGCTCGGGGTCGGCGGGAATGTTCGGCAGTCCGGCGGTGAACTCCCGGGTGACGGCCATCCGCTTGAAGCGTTCGTGGTGCTTGAGCAGGAAGAGGGTCTGCTCGATCACGTCATTGATGTCGACCACCCGCTTCTCTCCCGTCCGGGGACGCGAGAAATCGAGCAGGCGGTCGATGATGCGCCGGCAGCGTTGCACTTCCTTGTCGATGATCTCGAGGTACTCATCCCCGCGGGTCGAGCCATCGTCCCTGAGCTTCAACGCCTCGGCGCAGGCGAGAATGGTGGCGAGCGGGTTGTTGATCTCGTGCATCACGCCCGCGGCGAGTTGTCCGATGGCCGCCAGTTTTTCGGTCTGTGCCAGCCGGTGCTGGGCCTCCCGCCACTCGGTCACGTCCTCGCCGATGGTGATCACATGGGTAATGGAATCGTCGGCGAGGCGCATCGGGATCTTCGTGATCCGGTAATACCGCGCGTCGCGGGTGGCGTGCGACTCCATTTCCACCTGCTGGATCTCGCCGGTGGCGAACACCCGGTCGAACTCGCGCTGCAGGAGGTCGCGCGGCTGACGGTCCAGCACGTCGAACACCTGCCGGCCCACGGCGTCTTCACGCGCCACGCCCTGCGTGCCGCTCTCCCGCTTGCGGTTCCAGGCCCGGATCGTGTAGTCCCCGTCGATGACGTAGAGTCCCACCGGGAGCGAATCGATGATCCGCGCGGCGAAGTTCCGCTGGGCCTCGAGCTCGCGCGTCCGCGCGGCGACTTCGGACGCGAGATCCTGCGAGAGCTCCGTCGCCGCGAGGAGCGGCGCGAGAATCCCCGCCACCACACTGAGCATGGCGTGCGCCATGTACTCGGTGGGTCCCGTGGGCACCACCGCTTCGAGAGCGCCGAAGGGGACGTCGTCGTGCAGGAGGGGCAGCCGGACCAGGGTGCCCAGGCCACGCGGAGTGCGGGTGGGGCCACCCTTGATCCAGTTCTCGACGGGATTGCTCTCCCGCTCGCCGGGCAGGAGCTCGGTGGAGCCTGGACTCGTGGCGTACGACACCCCGTCGGGGCCTCGCAGCCACAGGCGGCACACCGCGATGCCGAGCCGCGTTTTCAGGGCGTTGAGGACCGACGCGAGCGTCTCGTCGGTCTCCTGCCCGCTCCCCAGCATCGCCGAAATCTCGGCGATGACCTGGAGGCCAGGCAGTTGTGTGAGGGGGATAGGCGCGGCCATCAGGCCGCTAAGCTAGGACCGCGTTCCGCCCCTCGCCAGCGGGGTCTCGAACCGGATGCCGAGAAAGGTGTGCACGTCGGCGTGCCCCCTGCCCCAGTAGACCGTCGGCCCGATCACGATGACGTAGCTCGCCCCGTCACTGGTGCCGAAGCGCAGACCGGGCAGCGCGGACACGGAAAGCCAGGCACTCCCCTGCGGGAATGGCGAGTTGCTGCCCAGCGTCCCCGCCGCCTCGAGCGTCAGATCGAGCCCCAGCGAACTGGTACTGGTTTCACTGCCCATCGTCGCGAGCGAGAGCATGCCCGTGCGCCCCGAGAAGGCGAGGCCGGCGACGACGCCGCGGGCTCCGCCGATGATCTGCCCCTCGTCCACGAACGACCCCAGGCGCAGGGTTTCCCCCACTCCCCGGAACGGACCGAAGTGGGTGTGCTGCGTCAACCCGATGTCGCCGCCCTCGACCTGCCAGCCGCCCCCCAACGTCGCCGCGAGTCCCAGCGAGAGCCAGGACTGCGCCGCCACCGGCGTAGACAAAAGAGCGCCCACAGAGAACATTGCCGCCATGAACCGCCGCACCTTCATCCTCCTGTCCGGAGCGACCTCCGGATCGTTGCTGGTTCCGCTGCGCGAGTCCGCCGGGTTGATCGTGCCTGATGAGCCGGACGCCGGGTTCGGCCGCCTGTCGTTCCAGTTCGACGACCGGCACCGGTGGTCGTTATGGTACCGCGGTGAGGGCCCCGCCGTTCCCGTACTCCCCTTCACATCCGCGGGGCTTCACCTCGGTGACCGGATACTGACGCTGGGCGAGCTTGAAGACGTCTCCCTGCAGGCCGGCACACCGCCACGGGGTGAGTCGACCATCATCCGCGGCCGTGGTGCCGGGCTTTTCGTCGAGGCCACGTTCCTCACTGAGCCCTCAGCTCCCACTCCGCGGGCGCGCGTCACGGTTCGAATCTACCCGGACACCGCCCTTCCGGCGCTCGCTGGCGTGCTGTGGGCCACGCTGGGCGTCGACCGGACGCTCCCGGGAGCGGGCCGCTTGCTCGCCTTGGTCGACGAACGGACTCCCGCGAGCACCGCGCTCCCGTCACCCAACCCCGAGGTACGCTCCACCGGGTCCCTGGCGCTGACCCGATGGACCGGGAACGGTCCGGTCCGGGCCCTGGGGATAATTCCGGATCCGGCGGGCCCGGGGCTGTTCCACGCGGTCGCAAACGGCGACCAGCTGCATCTGGATACGCTCTGGGCGCCCCCGCGGCCGGTCTCGACGGGAGGAGATTCCGAGAGCGTCACGATCTGCTACCATCCGCGCGGCGATGGCGTCGCGGCATTGGCCGTCGCGTGCACACCCGCCGCGGGAGACCAGGACCTGCTGGCTACGCTCGATCCGCCCGCCGGGCTCTGGCTCTCCGGATCGCAGGGGCGCGGAGAGGACCTGCTCGATCTGCTGGAACGGGCCAGTCCGGTCCTCGACCCCCGCTTCGCCCGGTTCGTCGCATACGGCCCCGGTGACGGAAGCCCTCGCGGGCACCGCTGGTGCACGGACCAGATTCACGCCGCCGGGTTATTGGCCGCGGGATCGATCGCGCCTTTCGCCGGGGACGATGGCTCGACCCTCGACCCGGGTGACCCCGCCGCCCGCAGCACTCTCCGCGAACGGGCCCGCGTCGCCACCCAGGAATGGGGATACGACGCGCTCATTCTCCATTCCCTGGATTCGGTGTTCCAGCTCGAGCAGCACCAGGGCAACCTCACCCACGCCGAAGCCCTGCGGGCGGGGCTGGCCGCATTGCACGAAGGGGCCGGATCGGCTCTGCTCTGGAGCGCGTCACGCCTTCCGCAGACTGGAGCGCTGAATGTGGTTCGGGTGGGGCTCACCTCGGCGCCGGGCTGGGACCGCGTTGTCGGGATGGCCGTCTGCGCCGGCCTTCGGAGCTTCTACCACCGCTCGTGGTGGCTGAACGACCCCGGGCCGGTCACCCTCGGCTACCCACTGACGCTGGTGGAGGCACGAACCCAGCTCAGCCTCGTCGCGTTGCTGGGCGCGGCCACGTCGTTTACGGCCGATCTCCTGGACATCCCGGATGCGCAGGTGGATCTGGTACGCCGCACCGTCCCCCCGGCCCCGGTGGCCGGGCAGCCGCTCAACGCCATGGGGCCGATCGGAGATGGAGTCGCTCCTCCCGTAGCGACGAGGTGGGTCGCGAGGTCGGGAGAGTGGCACACCGTCCTCCTCACCAATTGGGATGATCAGCCCGAGACCGGGCGCGTGCGGCTGGCAGACTTGGGCCTGCCACCGGGCGCCTACGTCGGGTACGACGTGTGGAACGAGGCACCCGTCCCAGTTACCGATCCGCTGAACGTCACGCTCGAGTCGCACGACTGCCTGGTGCTCGGTGTGCGGCCGCGCGCCGATCACCCGCAAGTCATCGGGACGACCCGTCACGTAGTGCAAGGGTGCGTCGATCTTCAGGATGAGCATTGGGATAGGAAGGCACAGTCGTTGAGTGGCCGCGCGGTGAAGCTGGATGCTCGGCCCTATCGCGTCACGATCGCCGCCCGGGGGTGGGCCCCCGACGCCCTCACGGGTGACCGGCCTGGAACCGTGCGGTCTCTCGACTCAGAGTATCTGGTGCTCGAATGGCCCGGTGGTGAGCGGGGAGACTTCACCTGGCAGCTGACCTTCAAGCGGGCGCCCGCGAGCCGTCCGCGCCGCGCGCGCGCGCGATAGCGCAACCCACGCGGCCGTCGCCAGCGCCGGAATGGTGATGGTGACCCCGACGGCCAGGAGCTCGGGCACGCTCAATCCCGAGGCGCTGTCCGTGATCCGGAGCGCAAGTCCCTGCTCCACCACCTCGGGACCCGATCGCCGCGATACGACGAGCGGCCACAAGAGGGCTCGCCACTGCGCCAGGACCGCGAAGCCCGCGACGACCGCGAGCGCCGGCCGGGCCTGCGGCACCACCACCCGCGAAAAGACCTGCCAATGCCCGGCGCCGTCGAGCCGGGCGGACTCCTCGAGCTC
>DATBCM010000122.1:0-2275 GCA_036270455.1 Gemmatimonadales bacterium
CGGACTCGGGCAGGCGCTCAATGTCGGGAACGAGCCCACCGGAATGGCGGTGAACCCGTCCGGCAGCCGCGCCTACGTGTCCAATCAGTTCGGTCAGGATGTGGCCGTGATCGACGTCGCGGCGAATCAGAAGGTCGACGATCTACCAGTCACGGGCGATCCGTTCGTCATGATGGCGGCCCCGGACGGCAACAGCATCTTCGTTTCGTCGAACGTCGACACCGTGTACCGAATTGCCGCCAATCACACGATCGTCGGCAGCGTAGGGGGGCCGGCAACCGTCAACGCGCTCGCGATCAGTCCGGACGGCAGCCATCTCTATGCGAGCCTGCCGGACGCCGGTTTCGTGCAGGATATCTCGATCGCCACCAACACACTCAGCCGCACGTTCACCGTCCCGGGGAGGCCTCAGGGGTTGGCGGTCAGTGGCGATGGAAAGACGCTCTACGTCGCGAGCGAGACCAGCCAGTTCCTCTATCTGGTGAACACGGTCGCCGGCGCCGTGAGCGACTCAATCGGCGTGTCCGGCGGCGGGTTCGCGCTGGCGCTGACGCCGGACGGCACCCAGCTGTATCTGACCAGGGCCAGCGCCGGGAAGCTCACCATCGTGACCCTCGCGACCCGTGACACGGTCAACATCAACGTCGGGGGCGCGCCCCGCCGGTTTGCCTTTGACGCGACCGGTGCCCACGCCGTGATCGCGAACGAGAGTGGGTGGGTGAGCTTCATCCGATAATGAAGGCTGGCCACGTGAGCATCGTGCGCTAACCCCAATCCCCACCCCGTTTTCTACGCCCCCGGGCCATATCGATTCCCGGTGGCGCTTCTTACCTTTGAGCCCGGTGCGCATCCTCATCCTCACCCACAACTACCCCCGCTTTGCCGGAGATCCGGCGGGCGCCTACGTCGCCCGGCTGGCCACCGCCGCCGCCGGGGCGGGGCACGACGTGCGGGTGCTCGCTCCGCATGTGGCGGGCACCGGCGAGGTCGAGCAGGATGGCACCGGACTCGTAGTCCGGCGCTTCAGGTACGCGCCCGAGATGCTGGAACGGGTGGGGTACCGGGGAGACGTGCGCTCCCGCACGCTGTTCTCGCCCCTCACCCTGTTGTTGCTGCCATTCTTTCTGACGGCCTTCCGGCGCGCGGCGCTTCGGCTGGTTCGAGACTTCGAGCCTCAGGTCATTCATGCCCACTGGTGGTTTCCCGCGGGATGGGTCGCGTCGCGACTTCAGGTCCCCTACCTCGTCACGTCACACGGATCGGACGCGCGACTGCTGGACCGGGGGCCCTGGGTCCGGCGGGTGGCGGGGCCGGTGTTTCGCGGCGCCGCCCGGGTAACGGCCGCATCCCGGTTTCTCGCCGCTGATCTGGAGCGGCACCTGCCGGGGCAATCGGTGTCGGTGACCCCCATGCCGGTGGACGTCGATCGGTTCAGTGCCGCCTCCAAGACCCCACGCGTCGTCCCGCCCCGCATTCTCTACGCCGGAAACCTGGTGGTGGGGAAGGGGGTCGACGTACTCCTGCGCGCGGTGGCTGAGCTGAAGCAGCGCTCCGGTCCCTTTCGGGTGAAGATCCTGGGGGAGGGGCCGGAGCTTTCCACTCTCATGTCCCTCGCCACGGAACTCGGGGTCGCCACCGACGTCGACTGGTCTCGGTTCGTATCGCAGGACCGCATGCCTGCCGAGTACGGTGCCGCCACCATCACCGTCCTGCCGAGCCGCGGACAGGCTGAGGGACTCGGCCTCACGCTGGTCGAGGCGTTGTTGGCGGGGTCCGCCGTCATCGGGACGCCGGCCGGCGGGATTCCAGAAGTCATCGAAGACGAGAAAACCGGACTTCTTGCTCGTGACGGCGACGCGAGCCACCTTGCCGCGCAGATCGACCGCCTCCTGCGCGATGCCGAGTTGCGGCGCCGGCTCACCGCCGAAGGAGCCACGCGGATGCACGAGGTCTATGCGCCGCAGGCGGCGGCCGAGCGGTTCCTGCGGATCTACCGCGAAGTCGCGGGGCCGGCATGAACGTCGCGCGCTACACCGACACTCCTTCGGGATGGGATTCCCTGGCGCGCCAGCGGGGGGGGTTCTACCACCAGGCCGCGTGGATCACCGGTGTGGCCCGGTGCCTGAGGTATCGCACGCACTGGCTCACGGTGAGCGAAGGGGACCGATTGGTCGGCGGGCTGGCCCTGGCGGAGGTCCCGGGATTGCTCGGCGGCGTCCGGCTGGTGTCCTATCCGTTCAGCTTCATCGCGGGGCCCATGGCCGGGAGCCCGGAC
>DATBCM010000123.1:0-6467 GCA_036270455.1 Gemmatimonadales bacterium
CGCAGCCTAACTATGTTTCTGCTGAGATCTAAAGGGACTCTTCACGACCTAACGCCCCGCTTTCCCGATCAACGCCCTCACAAGTACTGCTTCCCGCATCACTTGAGACGATCGAAGCAACCCGGCAAACACAGACTCAACATACCGCCCAACCCGCACACCCCGCAATCTGTCTAACGGCCTACGTGAAAGCGGTTCACTAACCCCCGGCGTTAGCCGGGGGTCTGGAGACACGGCACGGGGGTCCCACCGTCGGTCCCAGAACTAGGCCCCGGCGGTCATGCCCCCAATTCCGACCCCCGACGCCACGCTCAGCCGTCTGCTGGACTCCGCACGCCCAAGCGGCCACGGTTCAGTACGTGCGTGTACACCATCGTGGTCTTCACATCCCGATGGCCCAGGAGCTCCTGCACCGTGCGGATGTCGTAGCCGTTTTCGAGGAGATGCGTCGCAAACGAGTGCCGCAGAGTGTGACAGCTCGCACGCTTGGAAATCCCGCTCGCCAGCACGGCGGCCCGAAAGGCGCGCTGGACCGCCGTCTCGTGAACCGGCCACCGGCCCCGGGCCCCACTCGGCTCCTCCAGCACATGCACCAGACGTCCTGGAAACACCCACTGCCATGGCCACTCATGCCCGGCGTTCGGATACTTGAGCCCCAAGGCGCCCGGCAGGAACACCCACCCCGCACCCTGCCGCAGGTCCCGCTCCCACCGCTCACGCACCCCGCGAAGATGCTCCCCCAGAGGCCCCTGCACGCTCTGCGCCAGCATCGTCACCCGGTCCTTGTCCCCCTTCGCGCGGCGCACGCGGATCTCCCCGCCCGCGATATCGACGTCCTTCACCCTGAGACGCAGCGCCTCGAGTAACCGCAAGCCGGACCCGTACAGCAACGACGCCACCAGCCACTCCACACTCCCCCGCCGCAGCTGCCCCAGCACCGCCGCCACCTCGCCTCGGCTCAACACCACCGGCACCCGCTGCGACTGACGCGCCCGCACCAGTCCGCTCAATGCGCCCGCGGGACGCCCCAGCACCTCCCGGTACAGAAACAACAAGGCGGCCAACGCCTGGTTCTGCGTCGCCGCCGTCACCCGCCCCTCCACCGCCAGCGTCGTCAAAAACGCCGTGATCTCCCCCTCCCCCATCTCCCGGGGATGCCGGCGCCCATGAAACCGCACGTACCGGCGCACCCAGGCGACATACACCTCCTCCGTCCGCGGACTGTACTGCCTGAGCCGCAACGCACGACGCAGCTGTTCCAAGAGAGTTGGTGAAGTGGACACAATCGAGACTAAGCTCAAGTCGCTGAAAACGACGTACCAGAAAAACGCGTGAGGGAACTGCGGCCACGGAAAAGCTGGTTCACTGACCCCCGGCGCATCGTCATTTATGGTGAGCCGGGGGCGGCGCGGGGACTTCAGGCTACGATCGTCAGCATCCTGGGAGGCACGCCGTCAGGTCCGACGGCGTGTTCAATCACGCGTGCCTCCCCGTCGCAGGCTCCACAGTCCGCGCACCGAAAGGATCATGGTGACACCCCCGAGCGCGCCGAGCGCCCAGAGTGTCCAGACAAAGAAAAAGCCGCCGGGGGACGCGGCGATCTCGGGATAGTGGGCCCCCCTCATGTGCATGACGGGTATCGCTGCCGCCAACAACCCCACCAGGAACATGAGGACGTGCCCCCATCGCCCTTCGGCGAGCGCCAGCGTTCCGTACAGCAAGATCACCAGGACGACCAGCGCGATGTTTGAGGACTCGGCCTTCGATATCCCGCGGACGATGTCGTCCGTCACGTGCAGCGTCAGCAAGAGGAGCGAAAGCAGGGACGTGATCTTCAGCAAGCGATTGTTGTTCACAACGCGCGGCTCTCTGAAGGAGGGGAAAGGACTGCCAGGAGTGCAAAGAGCACGACTGCAGCCGTGCCAATGACCACCACGTCCAACGGACTCCTGGGAATCCCGTGCGCCCGGGCCTCCACCGTTTGGATGGCCATCGTGGACGCATGCGCAAGACTCGACCAGGCGCCAAAGGCGATCAGCGAGCGATGCTGGGCCGGCTGGTTGACGGCCAGCAACAGAAAGACCCCAAGCACCGTGTTCACGCTCACGAACATCGTCTGCGCTTCCAGATTCCCTTGAATCCACGCGGAGTGCCACAGACCCTGGAACAGAGGGATGATCCAGGAGAGATAGAACAAGCCCATGAAAGCCAAAACGACCTGCACCACCCGCTCACGCTTCATGAAGACCAGTCCTATGGGATACCCATATGACGGTAGTGCGCGGCGGCAGGTTTCACAAGTCGAACTTCAGGCTGCGGTCGTCAGAATCCTGGGAGGAACGCCGTCGGGACCGACGGCCACGGTATGCTCGAAATGCGCCGACAACGACCCATCCTCGGTGACCACCGTCCACTTGTCGGAAAGCGTCCGGATGTCCGCACTGCCCACGTTCACCATCGGCTCGATGGCGATGGTCATGCCGGCGACCAACCTGGGACCCCGCTTGGGCTTGCCGTAGTTGGGAACCTGGGGCTCCTCGTGAAACGCCGACCCGATGCCATGCCCCACCAGCTCCCGCACCACCGAATACCCGGCGCCTTCGGCCACCCCTTGCACCGCCGCGCCGATATCCCCGGTATGGTTTCCCGCCCGCGCCTCCGCAATGCCCGCGGCGAGTGCCTTCTGCGTGACATCCAGAAGCCGCTGGGCCGGTTCAGAAATCGCGCCCACCGCGAAGGTCGCGGCCGAGTCGGCGTGCAGGCCGTCCAGCCAGGCGCCGACGTCCACGCTCACCAGATCCCCCTCCTTCAGCACCCGCTTGGAGCTGGGGATCCCGTGCACCACTTCCTGATTGATGGACGTGCAGAGCGTGGCAGGATAATCGTAGAGACCCTTGAAGGACGGCTTGGCCCCGGGATGACTGCGGATGAACTCTTCGGCCATCTGGTCGAGCTGCTGCGTCGAGACCCCGGGGCGCACGTTCGCCGCCACCAACGCGAGGGTCTTCGCCACGATCTTCCCCGCCTCGGCCATGGTCTGAATTTCGCGGAACGACTTGATCGTAATCATCGGCCGATGATTCGTTTGACCTCTTCGGCAATCTGTTCGACGCTGCCGGTGCCGGGCACGCGGTGCACGATGCCCCGCTGAGCGAAATGTGCCACTAGCGGCGCGGTCTCCATCTGATAGACGCCCAGACGAGTCTTGATGGCTTCGGGGGTATCATCGGCGCGGCCTTCCTGCCGGGCCCGCCCCAGCATCCGGGTCACCAACTCCTCCTCCGGAACGTCCAGGAGCAGGACGTGGTTCAACCGGTGCTGCGTGGCCGCCAGCGTCCGGTCCACCAGCTCCGCCTGGGCTGCGGTGCGCGGAAAGCCGTCCAGCACCGCCCCGTCCTTCGCATCGGGCTTGTCCAGCTGTTCCTTGATCAGCCCCATGATGACGGAGTCGGGCACGAGCTTCCCGGCGTCGTAGAACTTCTTGGCCTCGACGCCGAGGGGGGTCTTGTCCTTGATGGCGGCCCGGATGAGGTCCCCGGTGGTGATCTTCGGCAGTCCCAGGCGCTCGCTCAGGAGCTTGCCCTGGGTGCCCTTTCCTGATCCCGGTGCGCCGAGGAGGAGGATGAACACGGGTTGTGGGCCTGGGTTGGAAGTGGAGCTAGCGGGTCCGTCCGCGGAACTTCACGCGGCCTTCCTTCATGAACCCGTCGTAGTGCCGGAGGAGCATGTGCTGCTGGACCTGTTGGATGGTATCGAGCGCCACACCCACCACGATGATGAGGGCGGTGCCGCCGAAGCCGAACGGGAGATTGAGCCCGTTGGCCGCGATGATCGGGATGATGGCGGCCAGGGCCAGGAAGAATCCCCCGGGCAACGTGATCCGGGAGAGCACTGCATCGATGTAGTCCGCCGTCGCCGCGCCGGGCTTCACGCCGGGGATGAACCCGCCCTGCTTCTTCAAGTTTTCCGCCAGGTCCACCGGATTGAAGACGATGGACGTGTAGAAGTAGGTGAAGAAGAGAATCAGCACCAGCAGGGAGACGATGTACAGTGCGGAGCCCGCGCTGAAGTAATCGTTCACCTGACGCAGGAACGAGCCGCCCACGAAGGTGGCGAGCGTGCTCGGAATGATGATCAAGGACTGCGCGAAGATGATCGGCATCACGTTGGCCGTGAGCAGGCGCAGCGGGATGAACGTTTTTTGCCCTTCCCGGATGCGGCCCCGGCCCATCACCTTGCGCGGGATCTGGATCGGGATCTTCCGGGAGGCGACCGTGATCGCCACGGTGGCCGCGGTGACGAGCACCATCACGGCGACGACGAACACCAGGAGCTTGACGCTCGCGGTGCCGGCCCGGATGGACTCGACCGTGTTCAGGAATTCGGGCCAGATGCGCTCGATGATCGAAAAAAAGATCAGGAGCGACGCGCCGTTGCCGATGCCGCGCTCGGTGATCTGCTCACCCAGCCACATGACGAACACGCCGCCGGTGGTGAGGGTCAGCACCGTGGTCAGACGGAACCCCAGTCCGGGGTTGAGCACGGCCCCGGGCACCTGCGTCTCCACGAAGAGCGCGTAGCCGTAGGCCTGGAGGAAGCAGAGAACGACGGTGAGATACCGGGTCCACTGGGTGATCTTTTTCCGGCCCTCTTCGTCCCGCTGCATCTTCTCGAGGATCGGGAACACCGGTCCCGCCATCTGGAAGACGATGCTGGCTGAGATGTACGGCATGATGCCGAGGGCAAAGACGGTGGCCCGTCCCAGCCCGCCGCCCGCGAACAGATCGTAGAGCCCGAAGAGGTTGCCCTTCCCCGCCTGCTGAAGCGCGTCGGAGAGGGCCTGGACGTTCACGCCGGGCGTCGCGATGTGCGCACCCACCCGGTAGATCACCAGGCAAAGCAGCGTGAACAGGATCTTGTTCTTGAGCTCCGGAACCTTGAAGAGGTTCGGGATTGCGGGCGCGGTCACGGTAGAATCAGCCCTCGATGATGCCGCCCGCCGCCTCGATCTTGCCCTTGGCGGAGGTCGACACCGAAACACCCTTCACGGTGAACTTGCGGGCCACGTCTCCCATGCCGAGCAGCTTGATGGGGTGATCGGGACGCCGCACCAGGCCGGCGCCGAACAGCGTCTCCGGCGTCACCTCGAGCCCTTCCTTGAGGAAGGAGAGGTGCCGCACGTTGACCACCTGGGCCGGCTGCTTGAACGGATTGGTGAAGCCGCGCTTGGGGATGCGCCGGATCAAGGGCATCTGACCGCCCTCGAAGCCCGGACGGCGTCCGCCCCCCGACCGCGCCTTCTCACCCTTGTTGCCCTTGCCGGACGTCTTGCCGAGCCCGGACCACGGCCCGCGGCCGACGCGGCGCCGGGCGGTGGTCGAGCCGGGAGCCGGCTTGAGATGATGCAGCCGCAGCGGCTCGTACTGAGGCGATTCCGCCTTCGGCTTCCGGGCCCTGGGCTTCTTGGTCGTCGCCTTCGCCTTCGCCATCGCTTACGCTCCGTCTTTCGCCGGCGTCACCTTGACGAGGTGACGCACCTGATACAGCATACCCCGCAGGGCAGGATGATCCTTCTGCACCACGACATCCTGGTGGTGCTTCAACCCCAGGGCTTCGAGAGTCTTCCGGATGGGCTGCGGGTGCCCCGACGTCGAGCGCACCTGCTCGATCCGGAGCTTGCCCTTGCCCGCGGGCGGCAGCACCGGGTCACGACCCGGCTTCCGCTTCCGGTATTTCCGGGTGGGCGGCAGCCTAGACATGCGTCACCTCTTGCCGCGCCTTGTAATGAATCGCGTCATCCGGCACGCCCCGCTCCTTGGCCACGCGGCGGGCGGTGGTGAGCCGCTTCAGCCCGTCCATCGTCGCCCGCACCATGTTGTGCGGGTTGGTGGAGCCCAGGCTCTTGGTCAGGATGTCGCGGATGCCGACGCACTCCAGCACCGCGCGCACCGGACCACCGGCGATTACGCCGGTTCCCGACGCCGCGGGCTTCAACAGTACCCGGCCGGCGCCATGATGTCCCACGATCTCGTGGGGAATGGTGCCCACGGTGAGCGGGATTTCGGCCATGTTGCGCCGGGCCGCTTCCACGGCCTTGCGCACGGCTTCCGAAACTTCGTTCGCCTTGCCGGTCGCGACGCCGACGTGCCCCTGCCCATCGCCCACCGCCACGAGGGCGTTGAACGAGAAGCGCCGGCCGCCCTTCACGACCTTGGCTACCCGGTTGATGGCGACCACGTTCTCGACCATGCCGTCGCCTTCACGGGGACGGTCGCCCCGGGGGCCGCGATCCCCGCGTCCCCGCTCGCCGCCCCGGCCCCGGCCGCCGCGTCCGCCTCGGCCCCGGCCACCGCCGCCGCCGCCGCCGCCACCACCGGGGGCACCGCTACCACCGGGGCCACCGCCAGCGCGGGGATGCTGCGTTTCGGCGGCGCCTTCAGCCGGAGCGGCAGGAGCGTCAGGTGCCG
>DATBCM010000124.1:0-4562 GCA_036270455.1 Gemmatimonadales bacterium
ACCTGCATCGCCCGGCGCCCGCTGTGCGGTGACTGCCGGATCTCCGATCTCTGCCCGAGCGCCGACTTGTGACCATTGCCCTGACCGGTATCGACCAGGACTCGCTGATCGCCACGCGCCGCGACCTCCACCAGCACCCGGAGCTGGGGAATGAGGAGGCCCGGACCAGCACCCTCGTCGCGGAGCGGCTTCAGACCTCAGGCTACCAGGTGACGATGGGAGTCGGGAACACCGGCGTCGTCGGGGTCCGGGGGTCGGGGGGCCGCTGCGTGCTGCTGCGGGCCGACATGGACGCGCTCCCGGTGCAGGAGGCGAACGAGGTCCCCTACAAGTCCCGGCTCACGGGGAAAATGCACGCGTGCGGTCACGACGGGCACGTCGCCATCGGGCTCGAGGTCGCGCGCCGGCTCGGCACCGTCGCCCTGCCGGGCACGGTGAAATTCGCGTTCCAGCCGGCCGAAGAGATCTCCGACGGCGCGCAGGCCATGATCCGCGCGGGCGTCCTCGACCGTCCCAAAGTCGATGCGGCCTTCGGCATTCACCTCTGGAACGACCTTCCGGTGGGCGCGATCGGGATCATGCCCGGACCGGTCATGGCGTCGGTGGATGAATTCGAGATCACCATCGCCGGCCGCGGCGGTCACGCCGCCGCGCCCCATCAGACCATCGACCCGGTGCTGATTGCGGCGCACGTGATCACGGCGCTCCAGAGTCTGATCTCCCGGCGGCGCGACCCGTTCGAGGAGGGCGTCCTGTCGGTCACGCAGGTGTCGGCAGGTCATGCCTTCAACGTCATCCCGAGCACCGCCGAGCTCCGCGGCACCGTCCGGACCTTCGGCGGCCGCCTGTGGGAGGAAGCGCCGAAGCTGGTAGAGGGCACCGTGAAGGGCGTCGCCGCCGCCTTTGGCGCCGGCGCCGAGGTACGGTTCCGCCGGCATACCAAGCCACTCGTCAACGACCAGGCAATGGCCGCCCTGATGCGGGACGTGGCGGCGGAAGTCGTCGGGGCCAAGAACGTCCGCACGGGCGTACGCACGATGGGCGGCGAAGACATGTCCTTCTTCCTGGCCAATGTGCCGGGCTGCTTCGCCTTCGTTGGTTCCGCGCCGCCGGGCCGGCCGGCGTCCCCGCACCACAGCCCCACGTTCGACATCGACGAGAGCTCCCTCGCGATCGGCGTGGAGCTCCTGTCACGAACCGCCGTGCGGTTCCTCGAGTCGTAGTGCCGAATCTCCTGGGCTCCGAGGCATCGGCGTACCTCCAGTCGGCCGCCCACCAGCCCGTCCACTGGGAGCCGTGGGGGGACGGTGCGTTCTCGCGCGCGCGCGCCGAAGACCGTCCGATCCTCCTCGACATCGGCGCCGTCTGGTGTCACTGGTGCCACGTGATGGACGGTGAGTCGTACGAAGATCCGGCCGTGGCCGACCTGCTGAACCGGGAATTCGTCTGCGTGAAGGTGGACCGGGACGAGCGCCACGACGTCGACGCCCGGTACCAGCGCGCGGTCCAGGCCATCTCCGGTCAGGGCGGTTGGCCCCTCACCGCCTTCCTGGATTCCGAGGGGCGGGTGTTCTACGGAGGCACCTACTTCCCACCCGATCAGAACTCCTATGGCCGTCCCGGTTTTCGGACCACCCTCGTCGAAATCGCGCGCCGCTACCGCGAGGACCGCGATAAGCTCCTGACCAACGCGAAGGACCTGGCCGGTCGTCTGAGTGGCGCACTGGACGACACCGGCCGGGGCGAAGCGACGGTCGGCGTCCTCCTCGCCGGCGCCGATCAGATGGCGCGCCTGTTCGACGTCCGGTACGGCGGGTTCGGCGGCGCCCCCAAGTTCCCGCACCCCGGTGCCTGCGAGTTTCTGCTGGCGCGGTGGTGGGACACCCGGGAAGACTGGCCGCGTGAAGTCGTCAGCAAGACACTGGAAGGGATGGCGCGCGGCGGCATCCGGGACCATCTGGGCGGCGGGTTCCACCGGTACACCGTGGATGAACGCTGGATCGTGCCGCACTTCGAGAAGATGGCGACCGACAACGCCGAGCTCCTGCGCGCGTACTGCTCCGCCTACTCGGCGTTCGGCACGCCCGTTTTCCGGGAGGCGGCCGCAGGCATCGTCGATTGGGTCCTGGCGATTCTTTCCGACCCGGCGCGGCAGGTCTTCTTCGCGTCCCAGGACGCGGACACGAACTTCGGCGACGACGGGGACTACTGGACCTGGACCGTCGCGGAAGCCAAAGCCGCCCTTTCCGCGCCGGAGCTCGAGGTGGCGGCGAAGGTCTTCGACATCGGCGAACGGGGGGAGATGCACGTGAACCCCGCGAAGAACGTCCTCTGGCGGCGGATGGCGCCCACTGACGCGGAGCGCCCGGTGCTCGGGACGGCCCTGACGCAGCTCAAGCAGGCTCGCGATCAGCGAACGGCCCCGTTCGTGGACCGCACACCGTACGTGTCGTGGAACGCGATGCTGGCGGGGGCGTTTCTACAGGCCGGCGCGGTGCTCGATCGCACTGAGTGCAACGAGCTGGCCCTGGCGTGCCTCGAGCGAGTCTGGCGCGAAGGCTGGCACGACGGCACCGGGATGTCCCGCGTGATCGGCCGCCGCACGCCGGCGGGCATGCTGGACGACCAGGTGCAATCGGCGTCAGCCTTCGTGGACGCATTTGAGGCGACCGGTGAGCCGCCGTGGCTGGACCGCGCCGTCACCGTCATGGAACATGTAGAGCGCGCGCACGGAGACCCGGCGGGGGGCTACTGGGATATCGCGACCGCCGTTGACGCCGGGTACCTCGCGGTCCGCGGCAAGCCCGCCCAGGACGCGCCTTCGCCCTCAGGGAACGGAGTCGCCGCGCTGGTGCTCGCCCGGCTCTCAGGGCTAACCGGCGATCCGCGCTGGCGAGACCGGCTGGACCGCCAGGTGACGGCGTTCGCCGGTGCCGCCGGTCAGCTCGGACTGCACGGCGCCACACTGCTCAGAGCCATCGATTGGGCGCTCCACCCCGTCACCCGGATCGAAGTCGCGGGACCTCTGGGCCCGGGCGAAGCCTGCGCCATGCACCTCGCGGCGTTGCAGACCTGGCGCCCGCGCCGCGTCGTCATCAGGCGCTCGGCCGACCGCCCCCAGGCCACGGTGTGCGTCGGAACGACGTGCTCGCTTCCCGTGGAGACCCGGACCGCGTTCGCGGCGCTCGTCGCGTGAACAAGCGCATCCTCGGCCGCACGGGGTTCGCGGTGTCCGAGATCGGATTCGGATGCTGGGCCATCGGCGGCAACCAGTTCGGGAACTCGTACGGCCCCACCGATGATGCCGAGTCCCGGCGGGCCATCCGGCGCGCCTTCGATCTGGGCTGCACGTTCTTCGACACCGCGGACGTCTACGGACACGGGCACAGTGAGGAAGTGCTGGGCGACGCCCTGGCCGGCATGCGGCAGAAGGTCGTCATTGCCACCAAGATCGGCGGAAACTTCTACAACCGGGGCGTCCACGCGCTCTTGCGGGACCGGGTCGCCGACCTGGCGGGCACGCCGTTCGACACCATCCCGGCCGACGCGCCCCTTCCCGTCACGCACGATTCCACTTTCACGCCGGACTACATCCGCTTCGCCCTCGAGCAGAGCCTGCGCCGGCTCAAGACCGACTATGTGGACCTCCTCCAGCTCCACAACCCGGCGCTCAATCTCATCGCCTCGATGGATACCTACGGCGTGCTCGAAGACTTGAAGCAGGAGGGGAGGATCCGGGCCTATGGGGTGTCGATTCATCCGCCCGAAGAAGGATTGGCCGCCATCCAGGCGACCATGCCCGACACCATCCAGGTCGTGTACAACATCGCGCGACGGGAACCCGAGGACGGGCTCCTGGCCGCCGCACGAGCCGCCAATGTGGGGATCATCGCCCGGGAGCCGTTGGCCAACGGGTTTCTCGCAGGCGGGTATGGACCGGACGCCACCTGGCAAGACGGAGACATCCGCGCCCGCATGCCCCGGCCGTACGTGACCAAGATGGCCGCGCTGGGCGCCCGGGTGCGCGATCTCGCCACGCAGTCCCGGGTCTCACCGTCTCAATTGGCCCTGCGTTTCGTGCTGGACAACCCCGACGTAGGTGTCGTGATTGTAGGGATGAAAACCGTGAAGCAGGTCGACGACAACCTCGCACTGGAGCAGTGATGGCAGCCACCAAAGCCGTGATCGATACCGTTCAGGGAGTCATCGAGCTCGACCTCTTCTCCGACGAAGTGCCCGGCACGGTCGCCAACTTCGCAAAGCTGGCCGGGGAAGGATTCTATGACGACACCACGTTCCATCGGGTGATCCCGAACTTCATGGTCCAGGGTGGCGATCCCTACTCCAAGTCGGGCAAGGGGCGCGTCGGGACCGGCGGGCCCGGCTACACCATCAAGTGCGAGACCCACCTCAACCAGCACAAGCACGTTGCGGGGACGCTGTCCATGGCGCACGGGGGAAAGGACACCGGCGGTTCGCAGTTCTTCATTTGTCATGCTCCCCAAAGGCACCTGGACGGCGTGCATACCGTGTTCGGCCAGGTCACGAAGGGGATGGACGTG
>DATBCM010000125.1:0-5487 GCA_036270455.1 Gemmatimonadales bacterium
GTTTCTCACGGGGTCCCATACCTGGCTGACCTTGCAGGACGCCGGGTTCACCGATCCCCCGCCCCGGTTCGACTACGGCCGCTTTCTCGACTTCCTCGTGGCCCACAATCATAACTTCCTCCGCCTGTACACGTGGGAGGAAGCGAAGTGGACCAACGAAGCAAAGAGTCCCTATTGGTTCGAGCCCCTGCCGTTTCTGCGCACCGGGCCGGGACTGGCCATGGACGACAAGCCCCGGTTCGACCTGACCCGGCTCGATCCGCAATACTTCCTCAGACTCCGGGAGCGTGTCGCCGCGGCGGGGGCCCGGGGGATCTACGTCTCGATCATGCTGTTCAACGGCTGGAGCATCGACCAGAAGAGCGCGCCGGGTGCGAACCCGTGGGTGGGGCATCCATTCAATCGGGCGAACAACGTGAACGGCGTCGACGGCGACCCGTACCACACAGGGTACGGCCGGTACAGCGAGACGTTACGGGTGCCCGGCCTGGTGGCCGTGCAGGAGGACTATATCCGGCACGTCGTGGACGCCGTGAGCGACCTCGACAACGTGCTCTACGAGATCACGAATGAAGGGGACAGCACGTCCCTCCCCTGGCAATACCATATGGTGTACGCCGTCAAGCGATTCGAACGCGGAAAGCCCAAGCACCACCCGGTGGGAATCACCGCACCCTGGCCGAGCCTGCCGACGAACGCGGCGCTGTTCGCGAGTCCCGCGGACTGGATCTCTCCCGACGGGCGCGCCGGCGCCGGTCAACTCGAGTCCGGCGCGAAGGTGATCATCTACGACACCGATCACCTGTGCAGTCCCTGCACACCTCCCGGCTTCGCCTGGAAAGCCCTCACCGCCGGGCTGAATCCGATCCTGATGGATCCGTATCTGGTGGCCGACTCCGGCATGGGCGTGGCGCCGACCTACCGGAGCGACGACCCGGGGTACGAGCTCCTGCGAAAGTCCCTTGGGTACGCGCTGACGTACGCGAATCGCGTAGACCTGAAACGGATGCGGCCCAGACCCGACCTGGCAGGCACCGGGCATTGCCTCGCGTCCACCGGGCCGGACGGCGAGCTTCTGGTCTATCTGCCGAAGGGTGACACCGTCACTGTGGACCTGCGCGCGAATCCGGGACCGCTCCGCGCAGAGTGGTTCTCCCCGGCCCGAAATCAGGTCGTCCCGGCGCCCGCCGTTCCCGGGGGCAGCTCGGTCACGCTGCGGGCACCTTTGTCCGGTGAGGCCGTCCTGTATTTGAGTGGTCGGCGCCAGGTGCCGAGATGATCGCGCCCGCCCCCGCGAGAAGCCGCGAGTCGGAGAGCTCCGGCATGGCGAACGTCCTCTGGAACTGGGGGGCGTTCTTCTTTAACGTCGCGGCCACGTTCGTCATCTCCCCGTACGTGGTGAAGAGTCTCGGAAACAACACTTACGGCCTCTGGGTCCTCCTCGGATCCCTCGTGGGATATCTCGGCCTCTTCGACCTCGGGGTCCGCGGTGCGGTGACGAGGTACGTCGCCCGGTTCCACACTGACGCCGATGATGCCCAGGCCAGCCGCCTCACGTCCACGGCCCTCCGGATCTTCGCCCTCCTCGGCCTGATGGCCGTGCTGGTGACCATCGTGGTCGCGGCGGCGGTGGTCCAGCACTTCAACATGACGGCGGCCCAGACCGGTACCGCGCGCGTCGTCGTGATGATCGGTGGACTGACGGTGGCCGTGGCGCTGATCGGCGGGGTCTACGGCGGCGTGGTCATCGGGCTCGAGCGCTTCGACTTGAACGGCGGGATGGAAATCGTCATCGGCCTGGTGCGCGTGCTGGGGATCTACTTCGCGCTCAAGCTGGGATTCGGCATCCTCGCGCTCGCCGTGATCCAGTTCGGTGTGTCGCTGGCGCGCTCCCTGGGCAGTTTCTGGTACTCGCGGCGGCTCTATCCCGAGCTGAAGGTCCGCCTCACCGAGTGGGACCCGGGCGCGTTCCGCCAAATCTTTTCCTTCAGCGCCTACTCCACCGTGCTGCTCTTCTCGAGCTCGCTCATCCTGTACAGCGACTCGGTGGTGATCGGGGCGTTTCTGCCCATCGGCCTGATCACCTATTTCGCGATCGCGGGCAACCTGGTCGACTACACGCGCTCGTTGGTACGCGGGATTTCGACCACGCTCACCCCGCGCACCAGCGCGCTCGAGTCCCGGGACCCCGGCGCGGTCGCCGGAATGATCGTCCGGGCCGCGCGGCTTTCGACGCTCCTCACTCTCCCGATCGCCATCACGTTCCTCCTCCGGGGCGCGCGCTTCGTCGATCTCTGGATGGGTCCGGCGTACGGCCTGGAGGCCGGCAGAATTTTGCGGATCCTCACCGTCGCCCTCGCGTTCAGCGCCGCCACCCAGGTGACCCTCTCGGCCCTCATGGGCCTGTCGCGGCACAAGGAGTACGCCGCCTTCAACATCGCGGAGGCATTGCTTAACCTGGGGCTGAGCATCTACTGGGTGCGCCCCCTCGGCATCGCGGGGGTCGCGCTCGGCACCATGGTGCCTTCTCTGGTCTCGTCCGTGATCGTGATGCCCTGGTATGTCCACCGCTCAGTCGGAGCGTCCCCGCTCAAGTACCTGGTCGAGGCGTGGGTTCGGCCCATCGCCGCCCTGATTCCCTTCGCGGCGGGCACCTGGCTGATCGACCGCTACTGGGTCGCGCACCACCTCATCACGTACTTCGCCGGCGTCGCCGTGCTCCTGCCGGTCGCGCTGCTGGGGGCCTGGCTCATCGCGTTCGAGGACGAGGACAAAGCCCTGCTGAGGCGGGTCCTGCCCTTCCTGCCCCTCCCCCGGGTCGCGCCGCGGCCCCCCGGCAAGGATGTCGGCGTGATCGCGCTCGTCCCGGACGTCTGGGGGGGGCCCTGGATGCCCCGCCACCACATCCTCACCCGGCTGGCGGATCACTTCCCCGTCGTCTGGATGGATCCGCCACAAGGGTGGCGGGGGAGTTGGGAAGGGGGTTCCCCGTGGCGGATGGGTGAGCTGCCGGGACATCCGGATTTCACCGTTCTGCGCTGGCCCCCGGACTTCCTCTACCGCGAGCGGCCGGCCATCTACCGGAACGTGCTGATCCGGCTCCACCTCCGCCGCGCCGTCCGGATGCTTCGTCAGCGGGGCGTGCGACGGGTCGTGCTGTACATCTGGCGGCCGGAATTCGCGTTCGCCCTCCGGCTGATGTCATACGATTTCTCCTGCTACCACATCGACGACGAGTACACCTTCTCCGCGGAAGAGATGCCGCTCACGGCACGCGAGCGCCATCTCCTGGAGGCGGTGGACCAAGTGGTCGTGCATTCTCCCGCGCTGCTGGAGAAGAAGGGCGGCGTGAATCCCCACACACTCTTCGTGCCCAACGGTGTGGACTACCCGGCCTATGCCACGCCGGCGTCGCAGCCGACCGACTTGGACGGCATCCCGCGACCGCGGATCGGCTACGTGGGCGTGATCAAGGACCAGCTCGATCTCGGTCTGTTCTTGCAGCTGGCGCGCCGGCATGCGGACTGGTCCTGGGTCCTGGTGGGGCCGGTGCGCTCCGGCTCGGCCCAGGCCGAGGCGATCGCGACGCTGCTGCAGCTGCCGAATGTGTTCTTCCTGGGGGCGAAGGCGGTCACCGAACTACCGGCCTACATGCAGCACCTCGACGTCTGCCTTCTCAACTACGTGCAGAGCGGCTACACCAAGTTCATCTATCCGATGAAGCTCCACGAGTATCTGGCGACCGGACGGCCGGTGGTGGGCACGCCCATCCGGTCACTGCTCGAATTCGACAAAGTGGTCCGTCTCGCAACCACGCTCGATGAGTGGTCCGCCGCGATCACCGATGCCCTGGCGCATCCGGACGCGGGAGCTGAACAGCGGAGAGCGGTGGCGCGGGCCCACGATTGGGGGACGCTCGCCGCGCAGGTGGCGAAGGTGTTCGTGCATGACGTGGTGGGGCGTCCCCGATACTTGACCCCGGGTCAGTTCCGCTCGAGGTAGAGTCGTTCGTAGGCACGGACCATCGCGTCCAGGCTGTACACGTCCTCCACGCGCCGGCGTGCCGCGCCGGCATCCCGCTCTCGAGCCGCAGGATCGGCCAGTGCGACCCTCCAGGCATCCGCCATCGCCCGAGCATCCCCGAAGGGCACCAGGCGATGCTGGAGCGCCTCGCCCAGCACCTGGCCATTGCCGCCGACGTTCGTCACCACCGGGCAGATCCCGGCGCTCATCGCCTCCAGCAGGCTGACGGACGTCCCCTCGCTCTCGGACGAGAGGGAAAACACGGTCGTCAGGGCGAGCAGCGGGTGAACATTCCGCACCCATCCGGGGAGCTTCACGTCGTCAGCCGAGAGGCCGACTTCAGCCATCCGATGCCGCAACAACCCTTCGTCGGGTCCCTCACCCGCAATCACCAGGGCCGGTGCGGCCGGCCAATCGCCGGTCTTCACTAGGTGTGCGAACGCTTCGATCATGAGATCGTAGCGCTTGATCGGATCGAATCGTCCGATGGTCGTGATCACGGGACGGCCGGGAGCGATGCCCCACGCGGCGCGCAATACGCCGTCATCGGGATGTGGAGCGAACGTTTTCGTATCCACCCCATTCCGGATCACCCGAACCTTGGCCGGGTCCACCAGGCCGTTCGCCATGTGCCGGGCCAGCGGGTCCGAGACCGCCACCACGATGTCCGTACGCCGGGCCGACTTCCGATCGAAGAAACGGTCGCGACGGTAGTCGGGGACGTGCCGCCGCCCGTGATCGGTATGAATCACCCGGGGCACACCCGCCAGCCGCGCCGCCCGCGAGGCCTTGTACCACACGCCGCTGTGACTATGGACGATGTCCGGCGCGATGTGGCGGATCGCGGTCGCGACCCTCCTGGGCCAGACCAGCGAAATCAGCGGGAGGGAGCGGCAGGTGTGCACCGGGGCGACCGCCTCGAGGCCCTCGGCCTCGCGGCCCAGGTGGGAGAGCGCCAGCAGCTCCACGTCGAAGCGCGACCGGTCAATCCCCCGCACCAGATCAGCGACCAGCCGTTCCAAGCCGCCGGCTTCGAGGTCGAGCACCATCTGAAGGACCTTGAGGCGTCGGGTCACTCCGCGCCCCCACCTACGCGGACCCGGAACCCACGCGCCGAGAGCCCTGCGGGCACGTTGTACCGGGGGAGGGCGTGCGGTGTGTTCCAGGCGCGGCGCGAAACCCGGCCCCCCGAGATGCAGAGGCCGGCCCGATGGCCGGTGGCCGCGGCGACCTCCTCGACGTCCTCACTCACGCCACCGTACGGGTAGGAAATCCACGGCACCAGGCGATCGGAGAAGCGCTGGCGCAGCCAGCTCCACGATTCGGTCAGCTCCCGCGAGATCTCTTCATAGGAGAGCGATGGCAGGTAGGGGTGACTCCAGGTGTGGGAGCCGAGCGTAATCCCGGGCTTCCGGACCGCCGCCGACAGTTCGGACTCACTGGCGGCCCGGGCGTGGGAGATCG
>DATBCM010000126.1:0-3095 GCA_036270455.1 Gemmatimonadales bacterium
CGTGGGACTCGGTGACCAGGAGACGCACGAAGTCGGAATGGCTGATGTAGTCCCCAAGGTACGACTGGACGTCGGGGTCACCCCCCAGCTGGTGCGTGCGGGAGAACATCCGCTCGAGCGTCGGAACATCGCTCTCGGTGAGCTTCCGCTTCACGGCCTCCTTCGAGGCAGTCGACGCCGCGGCCACGACGGCAGGCGAGGACCCCAACGTCTCGGCTTCCCGGCGGCGTTCGTGGAAGTATGCCGTCACCGCGCTGGCCGCCCGGACAACGACATCCCGGGCGCGGTCGTCGGATTGCTGCCGGAGGAAGGAGCTGGCGGCGTTCCCTGCGACAACGGCCAGCACGAGCAGGAGGGCCAGCACGACGCCGGCGCCGACGAGGAGAAAGCGTTGTCTGAGCTGTTGCGCGTCATTCGCCATGGGTATGGCGCGAAGGTATGGTGGGTTTCACGCGCGGGCAAGGCCGTTTAGCTTCAAGCACTTATGTCGCCGCGCGAGACCCCAGAGTACGACCCGGCAGCGGTCGAAGCCAGGTGGCAGGCCCGTTGGGCCGAGGGCCACACGAACGAGCCCGACCTCGATCGGCCGGCCCGGGCGTACTACAACCTCATGATGTTTCCGTACCCGTCGGCCGAAGGGCTGCACGTCGGGAACATGTTCGCGTTCACGGGTGCCGACATCTACGGGCGCTTCCAGCGGCTCCAGGGCTACACGGTGTTCGAGCCGATCGGCTACGACGCGTTCGGGATTCATTCCGAGAACTACGCCATCACCATCGGGACCCATCCGGCCAAGCTGATCCCGAAGAATATCGCGGCCTTCCGGAACCAGCTGCACCGGCTCGGCGGCATGTTCGACTGGCGGCACGAGCTCGCGACCACCGATCCCAAGTACTACAAGTGGACGCAGTGGCTCTTCCTCCAGCTCTACAAGGCCGGCCTCGCGTACAAGAAGCGCGCGGCGGTGAACTGGTGCCCGAAGGACAAGACGGTGCTCGCCAACGAGCAGGTGATCGACGGGCGCTGTGAGCGCTGCGGCACGCCGGTGGAGCAGCGCTTCTTGGAGCAGTGGTTCTTCGCGATCACGAAGCACGCCCAGCGGCTCCTCGACAATCTCGACCGGCTCGACTGGTCCGACTCGACCCGCACGCTGCAGCGAAACTGGATCGGGCGCAGCGAAGGGGCGGAGCTCACCTTCGAGACGCCGGCGGGCCAGCAGATCACGGTGTTCACGACCCGGCCCGACACGGTGTTCGGGGCCACGTACCTCGTGCTCGCACCCGAGCATCCGCTCGTCGAGACGCTCACCGCCCGCGAGCAGCAGACGGCGGTCCGGGGCTATCAGCGTGAGGCCCAGTCGAAGGACGTCGTCGCCCGTCGGGTGGGGGACACGACCAAGACGGGGGTATTCCTGGGGTCGTACGTCCGGAATCCGGCCACGGGAGAGTCGATCCCGATCTGGATCGCCGATTACGTGCTCATGGAGTACGGCACCGGCGCCATCATGGCGGTGCCGGCGCACGACGAACGGGACCACGAATTCGCCACCAAGTTCAAGCTGCCCATCCGGCCGGTAGTGACGGGGCGCAAGGGCGGCGCCCTCCCCCTCGTCACCGACGATGGGGTGCTCGTCAATTCCGGCGCGTTCGACGGGCTCTCCTGCGCCGAGGGGCAGAAGAAGATCGTGGCGTGGCTGGCGGAGCGCGGGGCGGCGCGCGCGCGCGTCCAGTTCCGCCTCCACGACTGGTGCATCTCGCGGCAGCGGTATTGGGGACCGCCGATTCCCATTATTTATTGCGATGCCTGCGGTGTCGTACCGGTGCCCGAGAAGGACCTCCCGGTCATCCTGCCGCTGATCGAGGACTTTCGGCCCGACGACTCGGGCGTGAGTCCGCTCGCGCGGCACCAGGAGTGGTACTTCGTGAAGTGCCCGCAGTGCGGGGGAGAGGCCCGTCGCGAGACCGACGTCTCCGACACGTTCCTCGATTCGGCCTGGTACTTCCTGCGCTATCCGTCCACCGAGTTCGACGACCGGCCGTTCGACCCGGCGCGGACCAGGACCTGGCTTCCGGTGACCACGTACATCGGGGGGAACGAGCACGCCGTGCTCCATCTCCTCTATTCCCGGTTCACCACGATGGTCCTGAAGGACCTCGGGCACGTGAGCTTCGAAGAGCCGTTCCCGAAACTCCGCGCCCACGGGATCATCGTGAAGGACGGTGCGAAAATGTCGAAGTCGCGCGGGAACGTGGTCGTGCCCGACGCGTACATCAATCAGTGGGGCGCCGACACGTTCCGGATGTATCTCATGTTCCTGGGACCATTCCAGGAGGGCGGGGATTTCCGGGACGAGGGGATCACCGGTATTCGCCGGTTCTTGGAAAAGGTCTGGGTGCTGGTCCACGAGGCTTCGCTAACCCCGGGCGTCAGCCCGGGGTCCCCTGGGTCACCGGACTTGCCGGATGTCGTGGTCTCGAAGCTCCATCAGACCATCAAAAAGGTCGGGGCCGATCTCGAGTCACTGCAATACAACACGGCGATCGCCGCCATGATGGAGTACGTCAACGAGGTCCGGTCGGCCGCTTGTACGGACCGGCGGGCGGTGGAGCCTCTCGTCGTCATGCTCGCCCCCCTCGCGCCTCATCTCGCCGAAGAGTGCTGGGAGCTCCTCGGCCACCAGGCGACGGTCTTCGAGGCGGGCTGGCCGAAGCACGACGACGCGCTCGCCGCCATGGGAGACGTGGAGATCGTGGTGCAGGTGAGTGGGAAGGTCCGGGGGCGGCTCACCGTTCCCCGGGGCTTGTCCCAGCAGGACGTCGAGGCACGCGCCCTCGCCGAGGAAGCCGTGAGGAAGTTCGTGGACGGGAGGACACTGAAGAAGGTAGTCTACGTCCAGGATCGCCTGTTGAACGTGGTGGTGTAGACTGACGTCTGCCGTCTGTCGTTAGAGGTATCTGGCGACCAGGTCTCCCACGACGTAGCCGACGCCCGCCACTCCCAATCCCACCACGAACATTTCGAGTCCGGAGCGGAAAATTCCCCGTCCGGTAAAAAACGACCGCGCGGCACCCACGCCGAAGTGAGAGGTCATCGCC
>DATBCM010000127.1:0-4207 GCA_036270455.1 Gemmatimonadales bacterium
TGGCGCTCGCCGACGCGCGGCTGGACCTGAGCCGGGAAGATCCGGACCTGATCGGCACGATGATGGGCTCCGCCCTGGGGGGCGTGTCCTACGCGGAGTCCCAAGTCGGGAACTACCTGCGCGACGGCGTGAAAGGCATGGACGTCGGGCTGGCGTTGTCCGTCTTCGCGGGCGCGGCCAGCTGCAACATCGCCATCGAGTTCGGCTGCACCGGTCCCAACGCCACCAACGCCATGAGCTGCGCGTCGGGGACCATCGCCGTAGGCGAAGCGTTCCACGTCGTGCGCGACGGGCGGGCGGACCTCATGCTGGCCGGCGGGGCCGAGGCGCCGCTCGCGCCCCTCACGTTCGGAGCGTTCTCGAACATCCGGGCGATGAGCACCCGGAACGACGACCCCGCCCACGCCTCACGCCCTTTCGACGCCACACGCGACGGGTTCGTGATGGGCGAGGGAGCGGCGGTGCTGGTGCTCGAGGAACGGGGCCGCGCGCTCGCGCGGGGCGCGCCGATCTATGCCGAGGTGGTGGGCCACGCCTTCACCAACGACGCCTATCACATGACGGCGCCGCGCCCCGACGGGCGGCAGGCGGCCCGCGCCATCCGCCTGGCACTCGCGGATGGTGATGTGTCCCCGGGCGAGATCGGCTACGTCAACGCCCACGGCTCGTCCACGCCGTTGAACGATTCCACCGAAACGTCCGCCCTGAAACAGGTATTCGGCGATCATGCCTACCGGCTGGCGGTTTCGGGCACGAAGGGCTACTACGGCCACGCCCTCGGCGCGAGCGGCGCCATCGAGGCGGCCATCTGCGCCCTGGCCATGGCGAAGGGGTGGCTCCCGCCCACCCTCAACCTGGAACGTCCCGATCCGGCGTGTGACCTCGACTGCCTTCCGGGCGCGGGCCGCGCGGAAACGCCCGAAGGCGTGGTGTCCAACTCGTTCGGCTTCGGTGGAATCAACGCCTCGCTGGTGTTGCGGCGGGCGTAGACCCGTCGGTAGATTGGCGCCGCTCCCCTCCTCTTAAAGGACGCCCTTGTGAATTCGCAAGTCCTCCGGCCCCTCGCGGCCGAGTTCATCGGTGTGGCGATCTTCGTGTTTATCGGCGCCGGCAGTATCGTCGCCAATGGCATGGTCACCGGCGCCCTCGGCCCCCTGGGCATTGCGCTGGCGCACGGGCTGGCGATGGGGCTGATCGTGAGTGCCACGCTGTCCATCTCCGGTGGTCACATGAATCCGGCGGTCACCTTCGCCCTGTGGATCGCGAAAAAGATCGAGGCCAGGCTCGCCGCGCTGTACGTCGTGGCCCAGCTCCTGGGCGGTATCGTGGGCGCGGCTCTCCTCCTGGCGGTGTTCCCGAAACCGTCCGTGCAGGCGATGAACTACGGCACGCCCCTGCTCTCCTCGCTCACCACGTTCTGGCACGGCGTGACGATGGAGGCGATTCTGACCTTCTTCCTGGTGAGTGCGGTATTCGGCACCATCGTCTCCCGGCAGGCGCCCAAGATCGCGGGCTGGGGCGTCGGGGTCGCGATCCTGGTCGATGTACTGGTGGGTGGGCATGCCACCGGAGCGGCGATGAACCCGGCGCGCGCGTTCGGACCCGCCATCGTCTCGTTCACGCTCACAGGTCACGTGGTCTACTGGCTGGGGCCCCTGCTGGGCGCTCTGGTCGCCGCCCTCTTGTGGACCAAGCTTCTGCTGCCCAAGGACGGCTGACCCCGCCCTTCGCCTCTCTCCGGAGGGGCGCCGCTGGGATGGCCGCGCGACGCGCGGCGACGGTCGCTGCCCGGGCCTCCTCCCCCCACGGCGCCCTCCGCTGGCTGAGGCTCGCGGCCTGGCTGGCGCCGGAGTTCGGAGATCCGCACCGCCGCCTCATTCAGCTCTACCGCACCCTCGACGACCGCTGGGCCGCCTACCACGCGTCCCGGCGGGCGGTCATCCGGTTTCCCCACTCCGCTGACGCCTGGATGCTCGCCGGTGAGGCAGCCGAGCTGGTGTTTCGGCAGGCCGAGGCCCTGACGGCGTACGAGGAGGCGCTGGTGCTGGAAGAACGGGCGGATGCGGGGTTGGCGGCCGCTGCTCTGTATTCGCGGGCGGGCCAACACGCGGACGCGGCGGCCCGCTTTGCCCGGGCGTACGCGGCCGGCGGTGGCAGGGACGCGTTGCGGCAGAATGCGGAGTCGCTGGCCCGGGCCGGCGACACCGCCGCCTCCGAGGAGGCGATGCGGCTCTTCAGGGACCTTTCGAGCCGCGCCGGTACAAGATGAAGGAGTAGCCGAGCACGATCACCGCGGCGATGACGTATGCCGCGATCGCATACCCGCCGGTGGGCGGCGTTCCGTCAGCCCACATGGGCGTCTCCTCCCCCGATGGCATAGCGCTGCGTCACGAACCCGATGTACAGCACAGTGAACGTCAAGAACGAAAAGAGCAGCGTCGCGAGCATGACGCCCGGCAGCGAGGGCGCGCTCGGTTTGAGGACGATCGGCTGTGGGTGCAGGGTCCGGAACAGGTAGACACTGAGATGAATGAAGGGGACGAGCACCATGCCGAAGATCCCCAGTACCGCCGCAAATCGTGCCCGCGTGCCCGGTTCGGCGATGGCGCCCCGCAGCAGCTGATAGCCGATAAAGAGGAAGAAGAGGAAGAGCGTCAGCGTGAGCCGGGCGTCCCAGGTCCACCAGGTTCCCCACACCGGCTTCCCCCAGAGCGGTCCCGTCGTCAGCATCACGCACGCGAAGGCCGTGCCCACCTCGGCCGACGCCGCCGCGAACCGGTCGAAGCGCTCGTCCTTCATCAAGAGATAGAGGATGCTGGCCAGCCCCACCAACCCCATGGCCATGAGCGTGGACCAGGCCGCGGGCGCGTGCAGGTAGAAGATCTTCTGCGCGCCCCCCTGCGACCGCTCCAGGGGCGTGAACCAGATCGCCCGCACATAAACCCCGGCGAGGAGCACGAGCCCCAGCAGGGTGATCCACCGGCCTCTGGTCTTGAGGGTCATTCGTCCACCGTGGCGGGAAAGAGCAGTGCCGCGAGGGGCACGAACACGATGTCGTAGGCGAGGAGCAACCTAAGCCACCCCGAGACCTCGCTCAAGGGACGCCCCGCCAGAAGCCGCGCGGTCACCTGCACGGCGCCGACCAGCGGAGGGATCAGAAACGGCAGGAGCAACACCGGCAACATGAGCTCCGCGAACCGCACCCGGATCACCAGGGCCGACAGCAAGGTGCCGACCGCGACGAACCCGACGGTCGCGACGGCGATCAGGGCGGCGAGAGGCAGGAGGACGTGAAGGATCGGGACATTGAAGAAGAGCGCGAAGAGCGGGAGCCCCACTCCCTCCACCAGCCCGACAAAGACGAGGTTCGCGAAGAGCTTGCCGAGGTAGAGCGCGCGACGGTCGATCGGCGAGATCAGCAGCCCTTCGAGGGCCTGATTCTCGAGCTCCAGCTGGAACGCCCGGTTGAGGCTCAGGACCGCCGCAAACGTGAACGTCACCCACAGAATGCTCGGCGCCAGGTCGAGCGCCGCCACGGCCGTGGGATCGCGCCCGAAGTTGAACACCGTCAGCACTAACGCCGTGAAGACCAGAGCGGACACGAGGCCGGTCTTGGTCCGGAGCTCGAGCGCGAGGTCCTTCCGGGCGATCACTAGAGAGTCCCGCAGGAGGCCCCCCATCAGGACACCAGCTCCCGGTAGCGCGCCCCCACCTGCCCCGCGCTCCTGGCGTTTCTGGGAGCCAGCTCCACCAGCCGCCCGGCTTTCAGAATCCCGATATCCGTAGCGAGGTCGGTCCCCTCCTCCACGTTGTGGGTCACCAGGATGGTGGCGCGGCCCTCTCCGCGGCCGGCGAATTCCCGCACCAAGTTGGCCAGCTCCGAGGTCGCGACGCGGTCCAGCCCCGTGAACGGCTCGTCGAGCAGGAGCACTTTGGGGTCGTGCATCAGCGCCCGCGCGATTGCGGCGCGCTGGGTCTGGCCGCGGGAGAGAGTGCTCACCCGGCGGTCCAGGTGTCCACGAAGATCGAGCCGGGCGGCGAGGCCGGAGGTTCGCGCGTCCAGAACAGGCGCCCGCACGCCATAGAGCGACCCCCAGAACCGGAGGTTCTCACGGACGGTGAGCTGACCGTAGAGGAGTGACTGGTGGCCGATCCAGCCGATCGCCCCGCGCCCGCCTTCGACCCCCGCGCGTCCCGCCCGGGGCAC
>DATBCM010000128.1:0-1506 GCA_036270455.1 Gemmatimonadales bacterium
ACCAGGCCTGCTGATAGAGCGCCGTTGGGTGCAACGCCATCACCCCAAACCAGGTGTTCCAGCTCTGCTGGTCCGCCTGCAGGAGGAAGCCGAGGTCGTTGACCTCGAAGCCCGGTGAGGACGTCGAGAACGCGGTACCCCACAGCCAGGTGCCCGCCAGCTTGTCGAGGTAGGCATTCCCGTTGAAGCCGGCCAGTGACGTCCGCGCCGGATCGTAGTGGAAGGCGTGAGCGTCGGGCCGCTGGTAGTATCGTCCCGGCGCCAGCTGGGCGCCCTGAATCGCCGCGGTGTCGCCCGTGATGTAGGAGCCGCCCACATCGGCGGCGAGGGCGTAGGTGTTCTGCGACCAGAGCTGCTTGGTGTCGACGCCGAAGGTGTAGGCGCCGGAGTTGAGGCCCTTCAGCGAGGGGACGGACAGATCCCGGTTGACGGCCGTGATCATGGCGCCGTATGAGGATCCTCCCCCAGTCATCGTCCGGCGCACGCGCCCCACCAGAAAGTTCGAGAGGGGCTCCACCAGGTCACGGGACGTGAGTGCCGCCGTCGTATCCAGGACCGAAGCCTTTTCCTCGGACGTCACTGCATCCAGCACGCCTACCGACCATCCCGACGGCGTCTTTCCGGTCAGCTTGGCGGCGCCCAGGATGGAGGTGTTGGCGGGATAGTCGACGAAGTCACCGGAGGAGTAGACCGACCCCTGCGGGGGGCGGCCGATGCGGCGCGAGTAGAAGAACCGGGGCGTGGAGCCAAAATTCGCCAGGCCTCCGGAGCCGCCACCGAAGTTGAAGATGTCGGCGCCCTCCACGAAGAAGGGCCGGTGCTCGGGCAGGAATTGCTCGAACGCCGTGAGGTTCACGAACGCGGGATCGAGCTCCACCTGACCGAAGTCGGGATTGATGGTCGCATCGAGGGTCAGGAACGAGCTGACGCCGTACTTGAGATCCAGCCCCGCGTTCCCCGAGTACGCGCTCGTCTTCGAAAACGGGTCGCCCGGCTGACCGGCGGGCTGGAAGGTGCCCGAGCCCGACGAGTAGGGGAGCAGCTCGAGGCGTCGCGGAGCCGGAATGTTATGGAGCCCGCCCAGATGGGCGAAGCGCGAGACGAAGCCGTTCTCGGTCTTCCCGACGAACGGGAAGAGGTCGAACTCGTTCTTCCGGAGAATGGTCCGGACGAACCGGATGCCCCAGATCTGATCGGTGGCGCGGGAGAAGCGGAGCTGCGAAAACGGGATCCGCTCTTCCGCCGTCCAGCCGAGCGAATCGACGGAGGTGACGGCGGTCCAGACCGGATCCCAGGATTGGTCCGAGAAGTTGCCGTCGTCGCCGAATTGGATGTCGCCTTTGACGCCCGTGGGGGTGATGTCGAAGCGGAACGCGGTGCGGTGGTCGTGGTAGCTGTCGATCAGGACGCGGAAATCGTCGCTCTGGGTGAAGGTGTCGCGGCGTCCCAGGTGATGCGCGATCAGCGCCGCCGAATCGTCCCAGGCCCTCATGCCGATGTACAGGG
>DATBCM010000129.1:0-2562 GCA_036270455.1 Gemmatimonadales bacterium
CCAATAGCGCCCGCTCATCCCGGGTGGCTTGCGCTTCGGTTTTTGTTTGGGTACCATCAAGAGGCCAGATTCCCAAAACCTTTCCGCCCTTTTACGCGTTCTTCAAAGACACTCCTCGACGACCCCAGAGATGACAACGAAGACCATTGGTGTCCGCGCCCTCGTGGCAATGCTCCTGATCTCCGGCTGCAAGAAGGCAGGTGGCTTCGGCGGCTTCCCTCCCACGCAGGTCACCATCGTGACCGCTCAGCGTGCCGCGGTTCCCGAGTCCTATCAGTTCCCGGGTGCCGTGCTCCCCTACCGCCGCGTGGAGGTCCGCTCCCGCGTTGACGGGATCATCATCGCGCGCGTATTCGAGGAAGGACAAATCGTCCAACCGGGTCAGGTGCTCTATCAGATCGACACGGTGCGTTACGCGGCGGCGTATCACAGCGCCGATGCGCGACTCGCGACGGCGAAGTCGACGTTCAACCGGGTCGAACCCCTGCTCGCCCAGCACGCGGTGGCTGAACAGGATGTCGACAACGCGCGGTCGTCGCTCGCGGCGGCCCAGGCGGCCTACGATCAAGCGAAGAAAGACTACGACGACACTCAGATCACCGCCGAGATCGAGGGACGGGTCGGGCGGACCAATCTGGAGGTCGGCGCGCGCGTCACCGGGCCCGGCGATCTGCTCACGACCATCGACCGGATCGACCCCGTGTACGTGTCATTCCGTCCGTCGTCGTCCCAGCTGCTCGACTGGCAACGCCGCGCGTCGTCGCGGGCGATGGCACGCCCTGGCAGTGCGCTCGAGGTCCAGGCGGTGCTGCCGGACGGCTCGGTCCTCCCCCGGACGGGCCACCTCGACTTCGTGGCTCCGTCCCTCGACCCGACGACCGGCACGCAGGAGTTCCGGGCCACGTTTCAGAACCCGGACCGGCTCCTGATGCCGGGCCAGTTCATCCAGGTCCGGCTTCTGGGCTTCACGCGGGACTCGGCCATCGCCATTCCGCAGCGCGCGGTGCAGACCGGCCTCGGCCGCCAGTTCGTGTATGTGGTAGGAGCGGGTGACACGGTACAGGCTCGCGACATCGTGCCGGGTCAGTGGAGCGGCGACCAGTGGATCATTTCGAGCGGCTTGAACCCCGGTGATCGGGTGATCGTGGACGGCGTGCAGAAGGTCTTCCCCGGCCACACTGTCAGCCCCAAGCCCCTCGCGGATTCGGCGACCGTCCCCGGGAAGGATCGATGAGCGGCGGGACGGCCGGGACGGCCGGTTCGACCGAAGGGGGCGGCAACAACCACCAGATCGGGTATTTCTTCATCAGGCGTCCGGTGCTCGCCGCGGTCATCTCGATCGCCATCACGCTGATGGGGATCTTTTCCATCGGGCTCCTGCCCGTTTCCCGCTACCCGACGATCACGCCGCCCGCGGTACAGGTGGCCGCCGTCTATCCCGGCGCCACGGCGCAGGACGTGGCGGACGCGGTGGCGGGACCGATCGAGGAGCAGCTGTCGGGACTGCAGGGCCTGCTCTACTACTCGTCCGCGAACGCGTCGGACGGGACGATGGGACTGTCCATCTATTTCGACGTGAACCGCAGCCAGGACCTGGCGTCGGTGGACGTCCAGAACGCCGTGCAGGTGGCGACGCCGCAGCTGCCCGATGCCGTGCGGCAGAACGGCCTGGTCATCCTCAAGGCAAACTCGGACATCCTGGCCGTGGTGGGCCTGACGTCGAAGGACCCACGCTTTGACGCGCCCTATCTCACCAACTACCTCAAGCTGTACGTCGAAGACGAGCTGAAGCGTGTCCCCGGCGTCGGGAACGCGCAGACGTTCGGCGGCCTGCAGTTCTCCATGCTGCTCCAGCTGGACCCCGACAAGATGGCCCAGGTGGGTGTCACCGTGAGTCAGGTCGCCGCGGCGGTGCGCGAGCAGAACGCCACCAATCCCGCGGGCCGCATCGGACGCGAGCCTTCACCCGTGGGGACGCAGCTCACCATTCCCGTCACCACGCAGGGGCGTCTGAGCACCCCGGCCCAGTTCGACAGCATCATCGTCCGCTCCAAGGCCGACGGCTCCGTGATCCGTCTGGGCGACATCGGTCACGCCCACCTGGGCTCCCAGAGCAACGACTTCGCGGCCCGGCTGAACGGGAGCGCCACCGCGTTCGACCTCATCTATCTGCGCCCGGGCGCCAATGCCATTGCGGTACGGGACGCGGTGACCAAGCGGATGGACGAGCTGCAGGCGGGATTCCCGGCGGGCGTGACCTACTCGATCCCGTTCGACACGACGCCCTTCGTGACCGCGTCGATCAGTGAGGTGGTCAAGACCCTGATCGAAGCGATGATTCTCGTCTCCCTCGTCGTCTTCCTCTTTCTGCAGAGCTGGCGGGCCACGCTGATTCCGATGCTGGCGGTGCCCGTGAGCGTCATCGGCACGTTCCTGGGGTTGAATCTGCTCGGAATGTCCATCAACGTGCTGACGCTCTTCGCTCTGGTCCTCGCCATCGGCATCGTGGTGGACGACGCCATCGTGGTGATCGAGAACGTCGAGCGCATCATGGCGTCAGAG
>DATBCM010000130.1:0-2192 GCA_036270455.1 Gemmatimonadales bacterium
CTCCCGAAGCCGGTCCCGTCACCGCCAGACCCCGCGGTGGAACGCGCCCCGGAGCTCAAGCGATACGGTCTCACCCAGATCCCGTTGGGCGTTCCCGACACCGAGAAGGCCAAGGTGGTCCAAGCGCTCGAACGGTACGTCACCCCGACCAACATTCCCGGATGGGTTGGGGACTCGCAGGCGCGGGACTTGGTCGAGGCGCAGGTACAGGAGGCGTTGAAGGCATACCATGCGGGTGTCGCCCGCCGTGAGCAGGAGATTGTGGACGACATGAAGATTTCGAGGCTCATCGACGTGGGACGGAGCGACGCCCTCTGGAAGACCACCAGCTGGGATGCCGACGACCGGGACCCCGCCCGCCGTGAGGTCGATCGCCACCTCAGGAAGGTAGTCGATGCCGAATGGACGGACGACGATGTCCGGGACGAAGTGAGCAAGGTGCTGGCCAAGTGGGATGACGATGATTACGACGACGATCGCGACCAGGACGATGATGATGAGGACCTCGACGACCAGGAGGACGACCCGGACGACAAGTAATCCGGGGGTTGCCCGCCCGGAATCCAGGGATCGAAACCCCGGATTCTGAGCACGAAATCCCCGAATTTCAGGGTCAGAATCACCATGGACACGAGCGCACTCCAGTTTCCGGGTGGGCAACCAGGCGACGCCCCGAATGTCGCCACCGCACCCGACAGACTTCTCACCGCGAAGGAGGTGGCCGCCTACGTCGGCGTCAACGTGAAGCGCGTCTACGAGCTGGGAATTCCCGCCGTCCACATCTCCGCCAGGAGTTTGCGTTGGCGGCAGATCGATGTTCAACGCTGGATCGAAGAGAGGAGGGACCCAACATGAGTATCGTGAAACGTGGAGACGTATTGCACCTCGAAATCAAGTGGCGCGGCTACTCACGAATCCGTTTGTCGACCGGCACGACGTTGAAGGCCCGGGCGAAGGCGATGGAGCGGACCGTATACGCGCTGAAGAACGCCGGCCGGAAAGACCTGCTGCAGCTGCTGGCCGACGGTCGTGTAGAACTGGATCAGCTGCACGACGCGTACGGCAAGCGCGGGGATGAGCTCGAGCAGTTGGCTGCGAAGGCTGAAAGCCCTGAGCTCGGTGCCCTGGTGGATCAGTGGTTCACCTGGTTGGACTCACCGAACGGGGTCAGCCCACGTACCCGACGCCGGTACGCCCCGAACACGGTGTACCGGTACCGCGAAAGTTGGGCGAAGCTGTTCGCCCTGCTTCCGAAAGGGCGCGCGGCCCGTCTCAGCGACCTCAACAAGGGCTTCATGACCGACTACCGTCGCGCCCGGATCTCGGCGGGATCGGCACCTGGCACGGTAAACCGGGACCTGACGGCCCTCCAGGCGTTTGTGTCTTGGTGCGTGGAAGATCAGAACATAGCCGTGGCACGACCCCAGGTACGGCGAGAACGCGAACCGGCGGGGAGGGAGCGGTGGCTGTCGGCTGAAGAGTTTGCCGCGCTACACGGCGCATGCCCACCGGAGTGGTGGCCCCTGATCGCCACTCTGGCCTATACCGGCCTCCGGGTGGGGGAAGCACAAGGTCTGGTGGGCGACGATGTCCACCTGGCGGAACGCCGCATCTCGATCCACGAAGGAAACCGCCACGTGAAGACGCCGTCGAGCGTGCGCGACGTCCCGATCCCGGAACCCCTGGCCGAGGTGCTGGGCGAGCATTTCGTCCGTCACCGCGCGGGCCCTGCGGATCCCGTCTTCCCGCCGCCGCTGTCCGATTACCGGGCGTTACGCCGGGTCTGGCGTCGCGTATGTCGGGCGGCCGGCGTCCATGGCGCCACGCTGCACGATTGTCGTCACACCTTCGGGGTGCACTGTGCCCAGGCGGGGGTGCCGATCGTGCGGCTGCAGAAGCTCCTGGGCCACTCGACGCCGGCGATGGCGCTGCGGTACATGAAGCACGCCCCAGAGGCCTACTTCACGGAGGACGCCGCGAAGGTGGCGGCGAGTCTCACCGGGGTGCTGGACCGGGAACGCGAGGCGCGAGCCGTATCGGCGCGGGCGGGTCTCAAACGGGCCTGAAACTGAAAAAAAGTACCCACAAAAATACCCACAATGACTTTGCCCCCAGGGATGTCTCTTGGGGGTGGGTTGAGAAAGCGCCGTCGTCTAGGCAGTATTGACCCCCACGGCGCCGTAGCCAAGTGG
>DATBCM010000131.1:0-1780 GCA_036270455.1 Gemmatimonadales bacterium
AGTCCCACGGCGAGCTCGATGATGATGTACTGCGCGGAGATGGGGTTCCCGCACCACCGGCACTTCCCCCGCAGGACCAGCCAGGAGACCACGGGGATGTTGTCGTACCACGCGATTTCCTTGTGGCATTTCGGGCACGACGAGGGCGGGCGGACGAGCGAGCGGGCTTTCGGATCTTCGCTCGGAAGCCTGACGATGCAGACGTTCAGGAAGCTCCCGAACACCAGGCCGAAAGCCGCTGCCACCACCAGGAAGAAGCCTTCAACGCCCACGCAATACCTCGTAGAGGAGAATGCCCGCCGCCACGGCAACGTTGAGGGACTCGGCGCCCCCCGCCATCGGGATCGCCACCCGTTGGGCCGCGACCGCGTTCAGCGCCGGCCGGATCCCGGCACCCTCGTTGCCGACGATGACCCCCACGGCACCGGTGCCGCGCTTGATCTTGCCGATCGGAACGCCGTCGGCCGCCGTGGCCCACAGCGTCACGGCGTTCGCTTTGGCCCAGGCGATGAACGCCGCATCATCGAGGGACACCACCGGGTGCCGGAAGTTCGCGCCCATCGCCGCGCGCAGGGTCTTGGGACCCAGAATATCGGCCGTTCCCCGGAGCGCGATGGTGCCGCCGGCGCCAAGCCCGTGCGCGGTCCGGAGCAGGGTGCCCACGTTGCCGGGGTCCTGAACCCCGTCGATGATCTGTACGGCCCCACCCTGATCCAGCTTCAGATCTTCGACCGTCCACCGCCTCGGCTCGATCACCACCACGATCCCCTGGGGCGCCTCGGTGTCGGCGAGGGGCGCGAACACGCGGGCCGAGACCGCCTCGATGGGCACGGCATGCTTCTCGAGGTCTTCACGCAGGGAAGCCCCGCGCGCGGTCCGCTCGAGATCGGCGGCGATCACGGCGCCTTTCATGGGGACCTGGGCCGCGAGCGCCTCTTCGACCAGCCGTACGCCCTCGACCAGGGCCAGGCCGCGACGCCCGCGTGCCTTGCGCCGTTGGAGATCGCGGATCAGAGACTGCAGATTAGTAGCTATGGGCCTCCCTGTGCTTCATAACATCGCCGCCCGGCTCCCATTCGCCAAGCACGGACGGCCGGGGTGCCGATGAGGATCGCCCTCAGCATCGCGGGCTCCGATTCGGGAGGCGGGGCGGGCATTCAAGCCGACCTCAAGACGTTCCATCAATTCGGGGTCTTCGGGACCAGTGTGATCGCGGCCGTCACTGCGCAGAACACGAAGGGCGTCGCCGCCTGGGAACCGGTGAGCCAGGATCTGATTTCCCGTCAGCTCGACGCCCTCATCCAGGACCTGCCCCCCGACGGCATCAAGAGCGGCATGCTCGGATCGGCGGCCACCGTCCAGACGGTCGCCGCCGCGCTGCAGCGCCTGCCCACCAAGCCCTACGTCCTGGACCCGGTGCTGGTGGCAACCTCCGAACACCCGCTCGCGCACGACGGCGCGGCGGCGGCGATCCTGGAGCTCCTCGTGCCCCTCACCACCCTGGTCACGCCCAACCTGGAGGAAGCGGCGCGGCTGACCGCACTGGAAGTGACTACGCCCGAGCAGATGGAGCGCGCGGGACGCGCCCTGTTGAAGCGCGGTGCGGCGGGGGCGCTCATCAAGGGCGGCCACCTCGAGGGAGACGCGGTCGTCGACGTCCTGGTACGCCCGGAGGGGATCAGGCGCTTCCAGCATCCGCGCCTCGCCTCGACATCGACGCATGGAACCGGATGCACCTTGTCCGCCGCGATCACCGCGGGACTCGCGCTGGGCCGACATC
>DATBCM010000132.1:0-5358 GCA_036270455.1 Gemmatimonadales bacterium
CGGCCTGGTGCAGGTGACCCGGGACGGCGGGAAGACCTCGTCCAACGTGACGCCTCCCGGAATCACCGCGGGTACCCTGATCAGCATGGTAGATGCCTCGGTGCATGATGCCGGGACCGCGTACGTCGCCGCGACCAGGTACAAGCTGGACGATTTCGCACCCTACGCGTTCGTCACCCACGATTTCGGCAAGACCTGGAAGAAGATTGTCGGCGGGCTCCCTGCGACGCACTTCGTGCGAGTGGTGCGGCAGGATCCGGTGCGCCCGAATCTGCTCTATGCCGGCACCGAGTTCGGCGCCTACGTCTCGTTCAACGACGGGGCGAGCTGGCAGTCGCTGCGGCTGAACCTGCCGGTGGTGCCGGTACATGACCTGACGATCAAAGACAACGACCTGATCGCGGCCACGCACGGGCGGGCGTTCTGGATTATTGACGGCGTGGGACCACTCCGGGAGCTGGCCGGGACTGAACCGCAGGGGGACCGCGTGCTCTACCAGCCGGCGGACCCCTGGCGCACCGGCGGGTTCCGGGCGGGACGGCGGCAGGCGACCGTGGGACAGAACGCGCCGCGGGGCGCCCAGATCTACTTCTATATGAAAGACAAGCCCGACTCGGTGGTGACACTCGAGATCCGGGATGGACATGACTCGCTGGTGCGGCGCTGGTCCACGAGCCCCTCGGACCCGCAGGACTCGCTCGAGGTGAAGGCCGGGATGAATCACGTCGCCTGGGACCTCCGCTATCCCGGTGCGCACCGCTTCAAGGGCATGATTCTGTGGGGCGGGGGAACCAACGGACCGGTCGCGGTCCCCGGGACCTATTCGGTCAAAATCTCGACCAAGGGCTGGACTGCCACCAAGAGCTTCGCGGTGAAAGAAGATCCCCGGGTGAACGTCACCACCGCGGATCTCCAGAAGGAATTCGACCTCTTGATCCGGATTCGCGACCGGCTGTCCCTGGCCGATGATGCGGTCAAACAGATCCGCGACCTCGTGAGCCAGCTGGATGGCGTGGAGACGCGGGCCAAAGGCCAGACGGGGGCGGCCGCGATCCACCCCCGGGCCGACTCGTTGAAGACCCGGCTCGGTGAGATCGAGAAGGCGATCTACCAGACGCAGAACCAATCGGGTGAGGACCCGCTGAACTATCCCATCCGGCTGAACAACCGGATTGCGGGGGTGGCCGGCGTCGTGGGGAGTGCCGACGCCGCACCGACGGAGCAGTCGTATCAGGTGTTCGATTTGGTGTCGGGATTGGTCCAGGTACAGCTCGACAGACTGAAGGCCATCGTGACGACGGACATCCCTGCATTCAACCAGGCGGTGGCGGCGCAGAACGTGCCTGCGGTGATCGTCCGATAAGGATGGACATGGGCAGAACTTGGTGTCTGCTCCTGATGTTCGCCGCTGCCTGCCGGACTCCGGCGAGCCGCACGGCGGCCGTCCCGGACACGACCGACACGGCGACGGCCGCGGCGGCGGATGGCGAGATGGCCAACATGGCCGGCAGGAGCGCCGACCTGCATATGGCCATGACACCCGCCTGGCCGCTGACGGCCGGAGACTCCGCCCGCGCACAAGCCATCGTGGATCGGGTCCGGTCGAGCCTCGGCAAATACCGGGATGTCCGGGTGGCCCTGGCGGATGGGTTCAAGGAATTCCTGCCGAACGTGAAGCACCAGAAGGTCGATCACTTCACCAATTGGCGGCACGCGGTGACCGCGCGGTTTTCCTTCGACCCCGCCTCCCCCACCTCTCTCCTCTATAAGGAAGACTCGGGTGGGGCTGGGATGACCCTGGTCGGGGTCATGTATACCGAGTCACCGGGGGCGTCACTCAACGAGCTGAACCGGCGGGTGCCGCTCAGCATCGCGCACTGGCACGAACACGTGAACTGGTGCCTGCCTCCCCGCGACCGGCCCGCCCGCTGGCAGGACTCGACCGGCGGCAAACCCGTGTTCGGGCCCCTGGGACCCATCGCGACGCAGGCGGCCTGTGACAGCGTCGGCGGCCGGTTCTTCCCGCGGATATTCGGGTGGATGGTGCACGTGAACGCCTTTGCGAGTAACGACCCCAAGATCATCTGGGGCGGCGAGGACCACGACGACCACATGAAGATGTGACGGCGCTTCCTGGGGGGAAGGGAGAGCGGCCACGCCAGCTCCAGCTGATGGGGCTCGTGGCCGTGATGTTCTTCTGCGTCTCGGGAGGTCCCTTCGGCCTGGAGGGCATGGTGGGGCCGGTGGGGCCGGGGCTCGCCCTCCTTCTCTTGCTCGTCATTCCTATCCTGTACACGATCCCCGAAGCCCTCCTGATCGGCGAGCTGGCATCCATGCTCCCTGCGGAGGGCGGCTATTACGTCTGGGTCAAACGGGCCTTCGGTCCCTTCTGGGGATTCTGGAACGGTTGGCTCTCCTGGGCCTACTCGCTGGTGGACATGGCGCTGTACCCGGTGCTCTTTCGCCAGTACCTCCACTACTTCATTCCCGGGCTGAGTCCGCTGGAGGGTTGGATCGCCGCGCTCGCGGTGATCTGGGTCGCGACCGGACTGAACCTCCGGGGGACGCGGGCGGTGGGCGCGGCTTCGACGGGTTTCGTGGCCCTGGTCGTGGCGCCGTTCGGGGTGCTGGCGGCGATCGCGGCGGCGAAATGGCTGGGCAATCCGGCCGCCCATCTCGCGCTGACGCCCTTCCACGCGGAGGGGACCACGTTCCTCGGCGCGCTGGGCGTCGGGATCAGCCAGGGGATCTGGAACTACTCGGGGTGGGATAATGCGTCCACCATCGGCGACGAAATCCAGTCGTCAGCGCGGACCTATCCGCGAGCGCTGGCGCGCGCGGTCCCGCTCGTCACCCTCGTGTATCTCGTCACCGTGGTACCGACCCTCGCGGTCTCGGACTGGCATGCGTGGACCGATGGCGCGTGGCCGGTTATCGCGCGGACCCTCGTGGGTGGGTGGCTGGCGCAATGGATCGCCGCCGCGGGGATGATCAGCGCGTTCGCGCTCTTCAACGCCCTGCTGCTCGCCTACTCACGCATCCCGCTGGCGCTCGCACGCGACCGATTGCTGCCCGCGGCGCTGGGGCGGCTCGATGAGCGGGCCACCCCGCGCCAGGCGGTGGTCGTCTCCGCCGTGATCTATTCCATCTGCGCGCTGATCCCCTTCGGAGATCTGCTCGCCGCCGACGTGCTGCTGTACACGCTGGCGTTGGTGCTCGAGTTCGGAGCGCTGATCGCCCTCCGCCGGCGCGAACCGTCGCTCCGGGGACCGTTCCGGGTGCCGGTGCCGACTTGGGGTTTGGCGCTCCTGGCGGTGCTCCCGCCACTCGTGCTCGCCACCGCCGTGCTGCTGGAGCTGACGGGCGTCGGTGCCGGGTTCAAGGGTGCGCTGGTGGGGCTCTCGCTGGCCGCCGTGGGGCCGGGGATCTACGCGATCCTAGCCCCTCGGGCGGCGCGCGCGGAGCAGGCCGCGCCTTAGGAGTGGAGCAGGGCCGGCAGAGTGTAGGTGCCCGGGCCCGTGGCGGCGAGCAGCAACGCCACCGCAATGAGCGTCAGCGGATACTCATACCCGCCGTTCGAATTCCACACGCCCTTGGCGAGATGCACGGTCTTGATGGCCACCAGCATCACGGCCACGATCATGGCGGCGCCGAGCCAGGTTTCCACGCCGAGGATCAGGAGCAGTCCGCCGAGCGTTTCGAACGTGGCGGCGATGGCGGCGTGCACAGGGGCGGGTTTGATGCCCATGCTGGCGAGCCAGCCGGTCATGCCCTTGAACCCGACTCCGCCGAACCAGCCGAAGGCCTTCTGCGTGCCGTGCCCCACGAACAGGATTCCGACCACGAGCCGGAGAAAGAGGAGCGCCAGATTGGTCCACAACATACAGCCTCCAGGTGAAATTGCTCGAATTCGAGCTAGTTTCGAGTGTCCCCATTGGAACCACCGGGGCCGCTGGCGGGTTCCCGGAATGGAGACCTATGGCACAACCTGAGGCGGGGGCCCGCGATGCGGCCCTGGAACTGTGGATCGTGCTGGCCCGCGCGTTCGACGCGGTGGGGCGGCACGCCCGGGCCCAGGTCACCCGGCACGGGCTCGCCGACACCGAGTTCGGCATCCTCGAGGTCCTGTACCACAAGGGACCACTGCCGGTCTGCGAGGCCCAGCGCCGCATCCTGCTGCAGAGCGGCAGTACGGCCTACGTCGTGGACAAGCTGGTGCGGAAGAAGCTGGTCCGGCGCACGCCCAATCCGAAGGACAAGCGGGGCACGCTCCTGGTGCTGACCCCGTCCGGGCGGGCGCTCATGGGGAAGATGTTCCCCGAACACGCGAGGGCCATTCGCCGTGCCATGGAGGGACTGTCGAAGGCGGAAGTGGCGCAGGCCGCGACGCTGGTGCGAAAGCTGGGCCTGACGGCGGCGGCTACAGCCCTTGATGAAATCCGAGGGTGATCGAGTGGTAGCGGAAGGCGCCGACCGTGTTCGACCCCGCGGAGTTCGTGTAGAGACCCTCGAGCGTGATCTCGCCGCCATCCCAGCTGCGTGAAAGGGTGGCGGTGACGTGCCATTCGAGCTGCCAGGGTCCGGCGGACCCGCTCACCGCATTGATCTGCTGACTGCCGATCCCGCCGTCGGTCCGCAGGCCCCAACCCCCACGCCGCAGATTGTAAATCGCCCGGACCTCGACCACCGTGAAGCGGTCAGGCGCGAAGTAGAGCCCCGGCCGCAGATCGTGATATCCCATGATCCTGCCGAACGTCCCGACAGAGACACCGTGACCCAGCCCGCCCAGGGCGGCCAGGAGTCCGTAGAACCTCCGGTTTCCGTCTGAGAAGCAGGTGGCCCCCGATCCGCCGGAGATGGAAAGCGTTGGCTTGGGGTCGACGTCGAAGCTGAAGTCCAGATTGTTGGTGGTTAGCCCAGAGTCGACGAGCGTGGCGGTCTCGTCGAAGGCCGCGTGCGAGTAGCCCAGGCCGAGTGCCGCGAAGGGGGCCGGTTGCCAGGAAAGCCCGAGCTGGCCCGTCAGCGGAGTACGATCCGAGCTCAAGTGCCGGGCTCCCAGTCCGGCGCGGGCGCCAAGCCCTGACGACAGCGGGAGTGCGACGAGTCCCGAGAGGCCATAGCTCGAACTGCTGTGCACGGCATCCGCGGAGCGGCGCCACCCGGCCGTAAGGGTGCCCCGCGCGTCCCCGGCCAGGGAACCCGAGAGCCACAAGTCCTGCCAGTAGAACGTCTCGCCGTCCGAATCCCCCGCTCCCGTGACGGACGTCCCGAAGTCGGGGCGCACCGCCGCCCGCAGAATCCTTTCGAGGTCCCGAGCCCCGGCGTCGCTCGGAGCGACGGCGCGCGCCCGGTCCACAT
>DATBCM010000133.1:0-2475 GCA_036270455.1 Gemmatimonadales bacterium
CTCCTCTTCGGACAGCCGCTTCTGCACATCGCGGAGCAGGATTCCAACGATCTCCTTGATGTGCTCGGGCGTGAGCGGGTGGAAGATCAACACGTCGTCGAGCCGGTTGAGGAACTCCGGATTGAAGACGTGCTGCATCTCTTCCTTCACCTTCTCTGCGATCCGTTCGAAGTTCGACTTCGCGTCTGGCGCGTGGAAGCCCAGCCCGCGACCCTTCGTGATATCGCGAGCTCCGACGTTCGAGGTCATGATCACGACCGTGTTCTTGAAGTCGATGACCCGTCCGTAGTTGTCGGTGAGGTGTCCTTCATCGAGCACCTGGAGCAGGATGTTGAACACGTCCGGGTGTGCCTTCTCGATTTCGTCCAGCAGCACCACCGCGTACGGCTTGCGGCGCACGGCCTTGGTCAGCGTGCCCGAGTCCTCGTACCCCACGTATCCCGGCGGCGCGCCGATCAGGCGGCTCACCGAGAACTTCTCCATGTACTCGGACATGTCGACGCGGATCAGGGCGCTGGCGTCGGCGAACAGGAACTTGGCCAGAGCCCGCGCGAGCTCGGTCTTTCCCACCCCGGTGGGGCCGGAGAAGATGAAGGAGCCAATGGGCCGCTTCGGATCCTTGAGGCCGGCGCGGGACCGCCGGATGGCGCGGGCGATGACCTCGATGGCCTCGTTCTGCCCCACCACCGACATGTGCACTTCCTCTTCCATGCGCAGCAGCCGGGCGGTCTCCGCTTCCTGCAGGCGGGTGACCGGAATGCCGGTCCAGCGGGAGACGATGAAGGCGATGCCCTCTTCGTCGATCGTCGGCCGGCGGGTCTGGCGCTCCTTCTCCCACTCTTCCTGCTTCCGGCGGATCTCCATCTGGAGCTCGCGCTCCTGATCCCGGAGACTGGCGGCCCGCTCGAAGTTCTGGTCGCGGACGGCGCCCTCCTTCTCCGTGTTGATCTTCTCCAGGCGTTCCTTGAGGGCCGCGGCTTCCGGGGGCGGCACCTGAGTCGCCAGGCGCGCGCGGGCCCCGGCCTCGTCGATCACGTCGATCGCCTTGTCGGGCAGGAACCGGTCCGTGATGTAGCGCTCCGAGAGGCGCGCCGCGGACGCGAGCGTGTCGTCGGGGATGATGACCCGGTGATGATCCTCGTACCGCTTCCGCAGCCCCTTCAGGATCTCGATGGTCTCGTCCACCGTCGGCGGATCGACGATCACGGTCTGGAAGCGGCGCTCGAGCGCGCCATCCTTCTCGATGTACTTGCGGTACTCGTTCAGGGTCGACGCGCCCACGCACTGCAGCTCCCCGCGGGCAAGGGCCGGCTTCAGCATGTTCGAGGCGTCCACCGCCCCTTCGGCCGCGCCGGCGCCGACGAGGGTATGCAGCTCGTCGATGAAGAGGATGATGCTCTTGTTCTGGGCGATCTCGTTGATGACCGCCTTAAGGCGCTCCTCGAACTGGCCCCGGTACTTGGTGCCGGCGATCACGGCGGCCATGTCGAGCGAGAGCACCCGGTGATCCTTGAGCGCGTCGGGGCACTGCCCCCCGGCGATGAGCTGGGCGAGCCCCTCCACGATGGCGGTCTTGCCCACGCCCGGCTCGCCGATCAGGACCGGATTGTTCTTCTTGCGGCGCGACAGAATCTCCATCACCCGCTCGATTTCCTTCTGGCGGCCGATGGTGGGATCGAGGGCGCCTTCGTTGGCGAGCTGGGTCAGGTCGCGGCAGAAATGATCGAGGGCCGGCGTCTTGGACTTCTTCTCGCTCTTGGGGCTGGCGGGCTGCCCGGTGGGGGCGCCCCCGGCCGGCGCCGCCGGCATCTCACTGCCCAGGAGCCGGAGCGTCTCGGCCTTGGCCTGCTCGAGGTTCACGCCGGCGTCGGTGAGCACCTGGGCCGCAATCCCCTTCTCCTCGCGCAGGAGACCGAGCAGGAGGTGCTCGGTGCCCACGTAGGAGTGGTTGAGATCGCGCGCCTCGGCCATGGCCAGCTCGAGGACCTTCTTGGCGCGGGACGTATATGGCAGGTCGGGTCCGGCGGCGGCTGCCGCTTTCCCCTTCTTCACTGTTTCTTCGATCTTCTGCTGAATCTCGTCCAGGTCCACGTTCAGGTTGGTGAGCACCGCCGCCGCGACGCCTTCGCCCTCGCGAATGAGTCCCAGCAGGATGTGCTCGGTCCCGACGTATTCGTGGTGCAGACGCGCGGCTTCTTCCCGAGCCATCTGCAGGACCTTCCGCACCCGATCCGTGAAGTTGTAACCGTTCATCGCCTCATCACCCTCAGGGGGATTCGGATTCCAGCAACCGCCGGACGTATGTGGCACGCACCGTCGGCAGCTCGGGATCGCCACCAGTCCGGCCCTCGAGCGCCGCGAGATGCGCGGGCTGCGTGTATATCAGGAGCTTGTTGAGCGTGTATACACTCAAGCCCGGGATCAGGTCGAGACCGACACCGAGCCGCACGCCGCTCAGCAAGTTCATCGCTTCCT
>DATBCM010000134.1:0-2308 GCA_036270455.1 Gemmatimonadales bacterium
CCGCTCGCCGGTGATCCGCTCCACCACCTGCTCGCCGATAATGGCGCTGACGTCCGAATACACGTAGGTGGTGCCGGGCGGGTTGGCCAACGGTGCGGTATCGGCCAGCGCGAAGGCCTGTTCCCGATTCCTGGTGTCCTGCCAGAGGGGAAGGTCGGGGGGAAATCCGGCGGTATGGGTCAGCAAGTTCCGGATCTTCATTTGATCCTTCTGCGGGCCCCGGAACTCCGGCACGTACCGGGACACCGGCGCATCCAGATCGAGCCGTCCCTGATCCACGAGCTGCATGCACGCCGTGGTCCAGCCCACCACTTTTGTCACTGACGCGAGGTCGTAGAGCGTCTGCGGAGTCACCGGGCGGGCGTCGGTGGTAGAGTAGTGGCCGACGGCGGCGACCAGGGCCATCCGTCCATGGCGCCCGATGGCGACGGTGGCACCCGGGAACGCACTGTCGACCTGCGTTCTGAGATACGCCGTCACGCTGTCGAGCCGGGCGCTGTCGAAGCCGAGACTGGCAGGGGACGCCCCCGGAATCCCGGTGCTGATGGGTTCCGGAACCGCGGGGGGCCGGCAGGCGACGGCCCCGACGGCCCACGCGAAAATCAGCGCCGCGTACAGTCGCATGGCATCCCCGGCGCGAGCGTGATTCCCCAACCGACGGCGTACGGCGGCACGCGGATGGGCAGGTGACCTCCGATGGACGTCTTCCCGAGCAGGGCATCGCCCAGCGCTCGCTCCACCGCTCGCGCGTCACTCCAGCCGAGCAGGTACGAGTGCGCCGTCGGAACCTGATCGAGCAGGTAGGGGCTGCCGACCGAGATGAGAATGGTCGCTTTGGCGGAGTCGGTCACCGTGATGAGCCGCGCCAACGAGTCGGGGAGCGCGATGGTGCCGCGCCCTGACAGGGGCCGCACCACCGACGTGAAGATGGCGGTGTTCGCCCGGGCCAGCACCGTGCGCGCCGAGTCGTAGCTCGCCGGTCCCGACATGGGCCAGAGCCGGAAGTACTCGATGGTGTCGCCGCCGGTCCGCAGCTCGGTGGTCAGCAATTGCCCGACGGAGCCGTTCAGCTCATCGCCATACGCGATCAACGCGATCTTGGAGCGCCGGCGTCTCACCGACCACAGCGTGCCCGTCGTGTCCCGCACCAGGGTGAGGGCCCGGGCCGCGATGTCGTCCGCCTGATCCTGGGTCGCTTTGCTGCCGACGATGCTCATGATCGAGTCCAGCGGCACCGTGCGCCGGGTGAAGAGGCCGAGCTTGTACTTGGTCTCGAGCACGGCGCGGAGGGACGAGTCCAGCCGCGCCGGCGGGATCCGGCCCGACACCACCGCCTGGGTCATCGACGTCATCGCGGAGTCGGGATCCGCGGGCATCAAGAGGAGATCGGAGCCGGCGAGGAAGGCCCGTACCGTGGCCTCTCCTGCGCCGTATCTGCTCACGATGGCTCCCATCGTCAGCGCGTCGGTGACCACCAGGCCTTTGAACTTGAGCGAGTCCCGCAGCATGCCGGTGAGCACGGCCTTGGAGAGAGTCCCCGGGTCGTCCCCGCCCGTGATGGCCGGCATCGCGATGTGTGCGCTCATTACCACGGCGACGCCCGCCGCAATGCCGGCCCGGAACGGCACGAGCTCCAGCGAGTCGAGCTGGCGGTACCCTGCGCCGATGTAGGGGAGGCCGATGTGCGAATCGATGCCGGTGTTTCCGTGCCCCGGGAAATGCTTCAGGGTGGCGAGCATCCCGTTGTCCTGGACCCCGTGCACGAACGCGGCCACGAGCTTGGACACCTGCGCCGGGTCCTCACCGAAGGAGCGGGTGTTGATGATGGGGTTGAGCGGATTGTTATTGAGGTCGGCATCGGGGGCGAAGTCGACGTGGATGCCCACGGCCCGGCCCTCGCGCGCGGCCGCCCGCCCGATCGCATAGGCGTCCTCCGCCCGCCCCGTGGCACCCGCCGCCATGATGGCCGGGAAGGACGTGCCCCCCGCCAGGCGCATGCCGGCGCCATATTCGAGGTCCGCCCCGACGAGGAGCGGGAGACGCGAGCGCACCTGGAGCGCGTTGAGCTTGGCGGCGATGTCGAAGGGGGACCCGTACGAAATGATGATGCCCCCGACATGCAGGCTGTCGATCCACCGGGCGGCGGCCAGGAACGACGAGTCGTCGAACGCGGTGTAGTTCCCCGGAAGCCACGGGACGATCAGCTGGCCGACCTTGTCGCGGATCGACATGGCGGCCATCAGCGAATCGGTGGGGTCTCTCGGCGCGGGGGCGATGGCGGGAGCCGGAGCCGGTGCAGGTGGAGCCG
>DATBCM010000135.1:0-5142 GCA_036270455.1 Gemmatimonadales bacterium
CGCGCTTCGCCAGCTCGGCGGCGAGGCGCGGGCCCTGCGACTCGGAGCCCCCCTCCGACGTCATGGCGCCGATCAGCCGCTCAGCGTCATCGCAGTGCAGCTTGAAGCGCTTCTCCGCGTAGTCCGGCACGGCGCCCGTCGAAATCATGAACTGCCAGTCGGACGACTGCGCGAGCACCAGCTCCCGCGCCGCCTGCGCGAGGACCGGGCGCTGCTCGGCGTTCCGCAGTGCCTTGGGCGCCACTCTCAGAATGACTCCTCGAGGTGCGCCAGCCGGGGCCAGGTCCAGTTGGTCAGATCATTCCGCCACATCGTGTGGTCCCCATTCACGCCCCACGACCCTTCGGCCAGCTGAATCGCGACGCGCGGCGGATGTCCGCCCAAATGCTTCGAGGCCGTCACGGGCTTCACGTGCTTTTGCCGCTTCAGGGCCCGGTACATGTCGCCGATGAAATCCACCCCCTCGTGCCACCAGTGCCCGAAGAGCTCGGTGTCGAAGGGTGCGGTGACCAGACCTTCCCCCCGCTTGGCGCGCTCCGAGATGCCGGTCAGGAGCTCGGTGAAATGCCGCGCGTGTTCGGTCGCGCGACCGAGCGCGGCACCGGGGTCGTAGGCGGTCTTCGCACCCAGATCCACGCCCGGCCCGGTCACGCGCCAGAACTTGAGCCCCCCCGGCCACCGGATCTTGTGGAACTCGAGGTACTGGGCGTCACCGGGATACCCCAGGTCCCTGCTCCAGACCTGCCGCGAGGATTGGGGATCACGGACGAGCGCCGAGACCCGCTTCTTGGAAACGCGATACGCGCGGTACGGCGTGTGCTCGATCTTCGAATGGAACGGGTGCGCCGTCCCGTGCCGCTCCGAATCGAAGCGCTCGGCGCCCAGGGGGATGTCGTAGTCCACGCCCAAGGGCATGCCGGCGTGGGCGAGATGGGCGTCGACGAAGAAAAAGCGGAACCCGGCGTCCGCCAGATGATCTTCGATTCCCGGACGCCGGCCCTTCCTGGGCCGGTACGCGCACTCGGGAAGCCAGCACCCCGCGGGCGCTTTGCCGAAGAGCCGCTTGTGCTCACTCTGTCCGACGGCGAGCTGAAGCTGGATGCTCTCGTCGCGGGCGAGGAGGGGGAGATAGCCGTGGGTCGCCGCGGAACCGATGATCTCCAGACGTCCGGCGTCTTGTAGCTCCCGAAAGGCCCCGACCAGGTCGCCATCCGCGCTTTCGAAGAGGCGCCGCAGACGGGTGAACCGGGTCTTCCAGTAGTCGACCAGCGGCAGCAACGAGGAATCGCCGGTCTTCCCGAGCGACGCCGGGGCCTCCTTGCACGCGGTCTCCCGCTGGGTCATGAAGGTGTCGAATTCCTTCCGGAAGTCGTCACTCACCAGCTGGTTGGCCAGCACGGGAGTGAAGCCGATCGTCACCGGGGACGGGATCTTTTCCTTCTCGAGCGCGCGCAGCTGCTCGAGGAGCGGGAGGTAGGTGTCGATCGCCGCCTCGCAGAGCCAGTCCGAGCCGTGCGGCCACCGTCCGTGATTGAGCACGTACGGCAGGTGACTGTGCAGGGCGAGCACGAATTCCATCACAGGGCCCCCGCGCGGTGCTTCAGGGCCATCCGGTAAATCTCCTGGTAGCGATCGGACGCGCCGCCCCAACCGAAGGGCAGATCCATGGAGCGCTTCACCATCGCGTTCCACGCGCGCTTGTCGCGGTACGCGGCGAGCGCCCGCTCGACGCCCGCTTCGAGCGCCTCGGGCGTGTATTCGGTGAAGAGGAATCCGGTGCGGCCATCCTCGATGCTGTCCCGCAGACCACCCACCCCCCGGGCCACCGGGATGGCGCCATAGCGCTGGGCGCGCATCTGCGTGAGCCCGCACGGCTCGTAGAGCGACGGCATGAGGAGGAGATCCGCACCCGCCAGGAGGCCGTGCTCCAGGTGATCCGTGAACGCGAACTCGACGGCCACGTGATCGGGTGAGTGATCCGCGTGCGCCGCGAGCAGGTCGTGGTAGCGACGCTCCCCGGCGCCCAGAAAGATGAATTGGGCATCGGGATGATGGAGAAGGTCGCCGTCGAGGACGAGGTCCAACCCCTTCTGCGAGACGAGACGCGCGCTCATCGCGAAGAGCGGAAGATCAGGGTCCTCGGTCAGTCCGTACGCATGCTGGAGCGCGGCCTTGCAGGCACGTTTCCCGGCCCGGTCCCCCGACGAGAAGTGGCTGGGGACCGCGGGGTCGGCCGCCGGATTCCACTTCTCCGCGTCGATGCCGTTCAGCACCCCACCCAGGCGATCTCCCAATCCGGTGAAGACCTCCTGGAGCCCGAACCCGCCCTCGGGCGTGCGGAGCTCGCGAGCGTGCGTCGGAGAAACCGTGACCGCCGCGTCCGTGAGCGCGAGCCCGCCCTTCAGGAAGTTCATCTTTCCGTACCACTCGAACGTGCGCCAATCGAACAACTCGGGCGGAAGCCCCAGGTCGGTCACCGTCTCGGGCGGGTAGTGGCCCTGAAATCCCGCATTGTGGACGGAGAGGATGGTGGCGAGGTCACGAAAGAACGGCCGGTCCCCATAACGGGTGCGCAGATAGACGATGGCGAGCGCCGTATGCCAGTCGTGCGCGTGCAGGACCTTCGCCTGCGGCGCGATCTGCGGCAGCGCGGCGATGGCCGCCAACGAAAAGAACGCGAAGCGCCGGGCGTTGTCGGGATAGTCCGCGCCGTCCCCATAGATGGCGGCGCGATCGAAATAGTCCGGATGCTCGATGAAGTAGACGCTGGGCCCGGAGTCCGCGGGGAGCCGATAGAGCCAGCCCTCCTCGGTACGCGACCCGAAGGTCACCTGGAACGACTGCCCGACGCGCTCCAGCACGGGCACTTTCTCCCGCACCATCCGGTAGAGCGGCATCACGACCGCCGTGGCGGCCCCGCTCTGCGCCTGGTAGGTCGCGAGCCCATTCACCGCCTCGCCCAGCCCGCCCGTCCGCGCCAGCGGCCAATACTCAGCCGTCAGGTGCACGACACCGGGAGGCGCTTCGGCCGCAGGCCGCTGCCGCGGTTCCGCGCGGCGTCTCGCGCGGCGGGCGTCCACGGGGGCGGCCACGCGGGTCACCCCGCCGCCACGGGATCGACGTCCACGAAGCCCTCGCTCATCGCCGGGAGGTAGTACCCGCCGACATACTCGCGGACCATCCGGCGCGCCGTGAATCCCTGACCGCCGACGTGCAACGCGTGCTTCATCCGATCGACCCACCCTCGCGGGATGCCCTGTTCGTCGCGGGCGTAGAACAAGGGTAACACTTCGGATTCCAGCAGGCGATAGAGCTGATCGGCGTCGGCGGCATCAACATCGCCGGCTTCCGGCGCGGGCGGAATGACCCACCCGTTGCGTCCGTTGTACGCTTCCGCCCACCACCCATCGTAGGTGCTGAGCTGGGGGACCCCGTTCAGGGCCGCCTTCATGCCGCTGGTCCCCGATGCCTCCAACGGCACGCGCGGGAGGTTCAGCCAGAGGTCGACGCCCTGCACCAGCCGGTGGGCCAGATGCATCTCGTAATCCTCGATGAAGGCGATCCGGCCCTCGAACCGCGGATCCCGGGTCAGGTTGTAGACCCGTTGCAAGATTTTCTTCCCCGGCTCGTCGGCCGGGTGCGCCTTGCCGGAGAACACCAGCTGAACGGGCTGCCAGGGATTGACCAGGAGCCGGTGCAGGCGGTCGAGATCGTGGAAGAGCAGGTCAGCGCGCTTGTAGGTCGCGAACCGGCGCGCAAACCCGATGGTGAGTGCGCGCTCTTCCAGCAGGATGCCGGCGCCCACCAGGTGCTGGCCTTCCCCCTTCCACTGCTCCACCCAGCGCCGGCGCGCGCTTTCGCGGATGGTCGAAAGCAGATTGATTTTCAAGTCGACGTGGGCATTCCAGAGCGCGGCGTCGTTCAGCGTCAGCACTGCATCCCACGATCCCTCACCCGAGCGGTCGTACCATCCGCGTTTCAGGTGCTGGTTGAGCAAGGCGCCGATCTGACCAGCCATCCAGGTCTCGAGATGCACGCCGTTGGTCACATGCGTGATAGGTACCTGCGCCACGTCACGGTCGGGCCACAGGTCCTTCCACAATCCGCGGGACACTTCGCCGTGGCGCCGTGACACCGCGTTGACGCGGCCGGACAGCCTGAGCGCGAGCACCGCCATGTGGAACAGGCCATGGTCGTGGACCGGATGATGCCCCAGGCCCAGCACCGTCTCCCGCGTGAGGCCCATCTCCTCCCAGATCGGTCCGGCATTCGCCTCGACGTCCGCCGACGAGAATGCATCGTGACCGGCGGGCACGGGGGTGTGGGTCGTGAAAATACTGTTCGAGCGGACCTGCCTCGTCGCGTCGGCGAGGGGAACGCCATCGGTCGTCAGCTCGCGCAAACGTTCGAGGAGCATGAACGCGGCGTGCCCCTCGTTCGAGTGCCACGCGGAGGGGTTGATTCCCAGGGCGCGCAGGACCCGCACGCCGCCCACGCCGAGGATCCATTCCTGATGCAGGCGCTTGTGCTGTTCGCCGACGTAGAGACGATGGGTGAGCTCGCGGTCGGCGGGCGTGTTGGGCTCGATGTCGGTGTCCAGGAGATAGACCGGCACGCGGCCGACCAGCAGCCGCCAGACACCGAGGGCGACGTCGCGGCCCTCCAGCTTGAGGGTCGCGAGGGCCGGCTGTCCGCCGGGGCCATGTAGCTGCTCGAGGGGAGTCAGCGAGGCGTCGAAGTGCTCGTCCGCGTCCTCCTGCCAGCCGTCGAGCCGCACGCGCTGGTCGAAATACCCGCGCGTATAGAGGAGGCCCACGCCGATGAGGGGGACGCCAAGGTCGGACGCGGCCTTGCAGTGGTCACCGGCGAGGATGCCCAGACCGCCCGAGTAGATGGGGACCGAGTTGTGGAACGCGAACTCGGCGCAGAAATACGCGACCGGTCCCGGCAGCTCCGGGTGCTCCTGCTTGAACCACGTGCCCTCCCCCGAGGTCCGGTGGGCCTCCTGCTCCATCGCGCTGTCGTAGCGCTTCAGGAATTCGGGGTCCGCCGCGCAGCCGGCCAGACGCGCCGGGTCCACCCGTCGCAGCATCTCGATCGGGTTGTGGCGCGTGAGGTGCCACAGGGTTTGATCGATGGAGC
>DATBCM010000136.1:0-2333 GCA_036270455.1 Gemmatimonadales bacterium
TCATTTCCCCATCCTGAAGACGGGCGTGCGCATCAGGTCTCATGGGGCGGCCCCTCCCGTCACTTCAAGCGTCTCGTCGGCGTCACCCCCGGGCGGTTCCGGATGTCCGAACGAAGCGCCTGAGACGCCGCACGTTCCCCCCGAGGGATTCGGGTGGTCGGCTTCCGCCCCGGGGCTACCTGCGGTAGAACAATCTTTCTTGACATTTCAGTCCATAACGCTTACGATGGGGGCATGGCACGGCCGAGGGAATTCGACCGCGATGAGGCCCTGAAGCGGGCCCTGGCGGTGTTCTGGGAAAAGGGCTACGAAGCCACATCGACGGACGACCTGGTCCGCGCGATGGGGATCGGCCGCCAGAGCATGTACGACACGTTCGGCGACAAGCACCGGCTCTACCTCGAAGCCCTGCGACTGTACGAGACCGACACCGGAGCCGAACTGTTCAGACGGATCTACGAGAGCCCGTCGCCCTTCGGGGCGCTCTGCGACTACCTCCTCGGCATCGCCGACGGGGCGCCTGCCGACCGTGCCCGAGGCTGCTTTTTCGTCAACGCGACGACCGAGCTCGCCCCATCGGATCCGGACGTGGCGGCGGTCATCCGCGCGAGCAGCGCGCGGTGCGAAGCCGCCTTCGAGCGGATTCTGAAGGAGGCGAAGCAGTGCGGTGAGGTAGACCGGTCCGTGGACGAGCGGCTGGCGGCGCGGTTCCTGCTCTCCACGATTCGCGGGTTGCGCGTGAGTGCGAAAGCCGGCGTCGAACCCGATGACCTGCGGGCGATCGCCACCCTGGCGCTGTCGAGTCTGAAGCCGCGGTGAGCGGCGGCCGGCACGGGGCGGGCCCACGGGATATTATTGACCGAATTGTCCATAACTGACCGAGGCGCCCCACGGGGAGACGACGAGTATGACGAACAAGACCGGCCTGGCCGGAAAAGTGGCCCTGGTCACCGGGGGGTCGCGCGGCATCGGGGCGGCGATCGCCAGGCGACTGGCGCGGGACGGCGCGGCCGTCGCCGTCACTTACAACGCCTCGCCGGAGAAGGCCGACGAGGTCGTCCGGGAGATCGAAGCCGCAGGCGGCAGGGCGCTAGCCGTCCGAGCCGACAGCGCCGACGTCGGCGCCGTGAGGACCGCCGTCACGACGACCGTCGAGACGTTCGGCAGGCTCGACGTGCTCGTGAACAATGCGGGCATCCTGGTGCCCGGGACGGTCGATCAGTATGCGGTGGATGACTTCGACCGGATGGTCGCCGTGAACGTCCGGGCCGTCTTCGTGGCCGTGCAGGAAGCTGCCCGCCATCTGAAACAGGGTGGGCGGGTCATCAACATCGGGAGCATGGTGGCGGACCGCACGGGTTTCCCCGGCTCGTCCGTCTACGGGATGACCAAGGCGGCGGTCGCCGCGCTGACGCGGGGACTCGCCATCGACCTCGCGCCTCACGGCATCACCGTCAATAACGTCCAACCCGGCCCAACCGAGACAGATATGAACCCGAAGGATAGCCCTCATCACAACATCCTGATTCAGGCGCTCCCGGTGAAGCGTCTGGGCCGCGCGGATGAGATCGCTGGCATGGTGTCTTATCTTGCCAGTCCCGAGGCGGCCTTTGTGACCGGGGCCAGCCTGACGATCGACGGCGGCCTCACGGCGTGACATCGTGCCGCGATGGCTGCTTGTCCCCACCATTGGCGGTGGACCGAACACTCATTCCGCGTCGGGGCACTGACGTCGGACAGACGTGTGGTAACCTCAAATCGCCCCAAGGAGAACGGTATGCGACTGGCGACGACAATCCTGCTTCTACTGGCCGCGGGGGCGACGGGGTTCGCCCTGCGCGCGGCCGACCCCGACAAGGGCGCCAAGAAGGCGGACCCGCGCGTCTTCGAATTGCGGACCTACACGGTCCCCGAGGGCAAAATGGATGCACTCCACACCCGGTTCCGCGACATCACCTGCAAGTACTTCGAGAAGCACGGCATGACGGTCGTCGGGTTCTGGAACCCGACCGACCCGAAGGAAGCGAGGACGAAACTGGTCTACCTGTTGGCCCACCCGAGTAAGCAGGCAGCCGAGAAGAACTGGAAGGCACTCGCCGGAGATGCGGATTTCCGCACCGCCTTTGCGGCCACGGAGAAGGACGGCAAATTGGTAGATAAGGTCGAATCGGTCTATCTCAATCCGGCCGACTATTCGCCGCTCAAGTGATAGTTCGCTCAGCGGTCGAGTGGAGTATTTGCCGAGCTATGAGGGAGAAAAGTTGTCAGGACCCTATACTCTTGACGGGTTGCAGGGTGACCACTACCAAGCTGCCAGGTTGCAACCCGGCGAC
>DATBCM010000137.1:0-11164 GCA_036270455.1 Gemmatimonadales bacterium
CTCGCGCACCCGGCCGTGCTGGACGGCGCACGGAGGTTGCCCAAGTCGCGGAGGCTCATGGCAGGCCTGGCGCTGATCCTCTTCATCCTGACTTTCGTCCCGCGACCGTTCTAGTCTCCAGACCCTCGACTCCCGAACGTATTGCGTCTCTATTGGGATTCTTTATCTTAGGCCAAACCAGCCCACGGGTACGATGCCCGCCTTACCGGCAAGGTACAGTTCTCCCGACGAGCGTCCTGCCGTCGTTCATGATCTCCCCCCCATAAAATTCGAAGGGCAAGGTGTCACTGTCCGCCTCGCGGTCCGCCGGACCGAAGACGGCACTTGGCGGGGGCGCATTCATTTCGGGGCGCCGGATACCGAACACGAGCGGGCGACGGCGGAGATCTTCTGCGCCGCTTCGGAACCCGATCTCTGGCAATCGGTGCGGGACCTGCGGGATCATCACCTGCGGGACCTCTACCGTTCCCTGCTCTAGAGCCATCCGACTTGGCTGAAGACCCGCTCGCGAAACTCCGCCACGACCTGGCCAACCCGCTCTCGGCCGTGCTCGCCGAGACGCAGCTGCTCCTGCTGAACGAAGCCGAGCTCGACCCGGAGCTTGTGAACTCGCTCAAGCACATCGAGGGCCTCGCGCGCCGGATGCGCGACATCCTCCAGGGCAAACGCGGCTGAGCCGCCGACATGGCCCGCGATTCGGGCCCCGCGGACGCTGGCTGGGGTGGGCGAGGGGGGCCCGCCGCTACGCGAGAGCGGCACGCCCCGGCTGGCTCCGCTGGCCCGCCTCGCTCCGCCAGCCCCGCCCGTTCGCGAGGTAGAGCCCCAGGAATACCGCCGACGTCCCGCTGACCAGATATTTCAACGCCGCCGGCGCGTCACTCGCCGAGAGCATCCCCTCGATAGTTCCAGCGATCGTCAACAGCACCACGACCATCCCCATCATCCGCGCCGCAATCCGGCCCTCCAACACCAGGGCGTCCCGGCGCGTCCGGTCCCCCGGCGCGATCAGCGCGTGCGCCAGCCTGAAACCGGCCCCTCCGGAGATGAAGATCGCGGTCAGCTCCAGCACGCCGTGGCCCGCGACGAACGTGAGGAGATACCGGGCCGCGTGATAGTTGGCGAAGACGCCCAGCCCGACGCCGAGACTCAGACCGTTCGCCGCCAAAGAGATCACGGTGAGCAGACCGGCGAGGAGGCCGCCCGCGAACGCCATGAAGCAGGCGTTGATGTTGTTCTGAATGATGAACGCCGCCATCACCGGCAGATCCTGATCCGCGGACTGCGCGTAGCCGATTCCCCGGGCCTCGCGGTCGGCGGCGGCCTGGGCGCGGCTCACCATGACCGGGGGCGCGATCTCGTCGGCGATGTCGGGGCGGGTCCGGACCACGGTGTATCCGATGACCCCGGGCACCAGGAAGAGCAGGAACGCGGCGAGCACGTACCGCCACGATTCGAGCACCGCGGCCGGGAAACCCCGCGTGAGCTGCGGCAGGAAGGGGCGCCGCTCGTGGCTCGCCCGGTTTCGATACATGGCGGTGTGACCGGCGGCGACGAGCCGTTCGAGATACTCGATCACCGGCGCGGGCACCCCGTACGTCCGGGCCCGGGCCAGGTCGGCCGCCACCTCACGGTACTGTGCCGCAAACCCCGGGATCTCCTCGGCCGTCAGCGCGGCGACGCCACCCCCCTCGATGCTTCGGGCCTTGGCGCGGAAGGTCTCCCAGGTTTCCCGCTTCCGCTCCACGAACCGCTCCCCGGTCACGCCCAGCCGGCCGGGCTGGCGGGCCGTGACCAGGCCGCCGAAGCGGGACCGCCGCCGCGCGCTCTCCTCGGTGAAGACCCGGGTCAGGAAGACCTCGGGGGCTTCGTCCTTTCGGGGCACCCGCGCTTCGAGCCGCGTGGCGACGTCGATCGTGATCCGCACCCGCGCGGTGGGGTCCAGGTCGGCGAAGCGCGCGAGGAGCGTGTCGAGGAGCCGGAACTCCTGCTCCGAGAGGAGCGGGGGACCCAGATCCGCCTCCGCCGGGACGGCGGCGGCAGGACGTGCTGTCACCGGCGACCATTCGGTCGCGCGGTCGCGCACCACGATGGTTCCCGCCGCCAGGTCGCCGAGCCGCTTGCCGCCCTTGGTGAAGAAGACGAACAGAATCCCGGGCAGGGTCGGCGCCAGCGGGAAGAACTCGTCCACGAACCGCAGCAGGTTCCGGATGGCGGAGGCCGTCGGGGTCAGGCGCCTGCCGCTGTCCATGACGACCCGGACGCCCACCATGCGCTTCCCGGGGGTCCGGCCTCCGTCCAGGGTCTCGAAGAGGAAGAAGTAGAGGAAGAACCCGAGCCCGTAGAGCACGACCGTCAGCGCCGTGGCCCAGGCGCCCGGGGCCTTGCCCATCAGCCCCCCGATGCTCGGCACTGTCGTAATCAGGAGCAGGGTCACCAGGAACAGGATCACGGCGTCGGTGAGCGCGGCTGCCAGCCGGGAGCCCAGCCCGGCGAGCGTGAATCCCATCGCCACCTGCTCGGGTGTCTCGACCTCGTAACGCTCTTGCAGCGTCGGGAGCGGGTCTACTCGCGCCGGGGCGTTCATGTCCTCATCTTATCGCGTCTCGACTCCGTGAGCGAGCTATGCCGGAAATCCGACCGCTGGACGCCGGGGAAGTGCTGGACGGCGCGCTGACCCTGTACCGCCGCAACTTCGGGCTCTTCCTGCGCCTGGCGGCCGCGACTCTGTGGCTCCCCATCGCCGGGATCATCTATTTCCAGGTGCGCATGGCGGGCGTTCTGCCTGACCAGATGGCGGCCCTCATGCAGGCGAACATCGGCGGCTTCATCGGGTGGTTCTTCCTGTTCATCGTGGTCTATCTGATCGGGTTTCTGGTCTTGACCGCCGGGTCGATCCACATCATTTCGGCGTCCTATCTGGGGAAGCCGACGGGGCTGAGCGAGAGTCTCTCCCTCGCGTTTTCGCGAGTGCTCCCGCTCATCGGCGTGGGCTTCGGCAAGGGACTGCTGATCCTCGTGGCGTGGATGGCGGGTGGCGTCGGCATCGTGCTCCTCGCGACCGTGGCCCAGGCGGTCGGAGGGGGGGCATTGAGCTTCCTGGTCGCGTTTCCGGCAGGCATAGCCTTGGTGTGGGGCGTGATCTACCTCTACTGCGGCTACGGCGTGACCACTGAGGTCATCGTGCTGGAGGAGTTGGACGGGGCCTTCGACGCCTTCGGCCGTTCCTGGAACCTCACCAAGGGAGCCCGCGGCAAGGTCTTCGGCATGTTCATCGTGTCGTGGATCATCGTCAACCTGATTCCCACGATCGTCCTGGCCGTCGCCAGCGGGATGGCGCAAGCCTCGATGCCGTCGCTGGTCCCGTTCATCTCCGCGGCCAGCTCCCTCCTGACCCTGGCCCTCGCGCCCATCATCCCGTGCGTCTTCACCCTGTTGTACTATGACCTGCGGGCGCGCCGTGAAGGCTTCGACCTGGAGCACCTCGGACGCCAGCTGGGGTTGGCCTGATTCCCCAGGCCCCCGCCGATTCGCTGCATCGGGCGGTGACCGAGGTCTTCTCCCGGCCCGAGTTCGGCAACTGGCTGAGCGGCCGCAGTCCGCTGATCTGGCTTCGGGAGCAGCTGACGCGCTTCTTCGGCTGGCTCGACCGCATGTCGGGCAGTCACCCATTGCTCTTCCGCCTGTTCTTCTGGGGCCTGGTGTTGGTGCTCATCGCCCTGGTGGTGCACATCGGGTACACGCTCTGGGTGATTTACCAGCGGACCACGCACCCGAAGACCGACCCGGGAGCGCCCGCCGCTCCCGCACGCGTCTCCGTCTCTCCCGCGCGCCGCGCGGAAACGCTGGCGCGGGAGGGGCGCTTCACCGAAGCACTCGCCTGGCGCTTCATCGCGCTGGTGCGCGACCTGGATGCGCGGAAGGTGGTGCAGGCGAAGGACTCGAAGACCCCCGCCGAGTATGTGGCCGAGGCGCGGCTCGACGCCGACGGCCGCGCCACGTTGGCGGGGCTGGTCGGCAGTCTCTACCGGCATCTCTTCGGCGCCGAGCCGTGCGATGCGGCGGGCTACGCCGAGTTCAACGACGCGGCGCATTCGGTGCTGAGCCATGTCGCTTAGGTCGGAGGTCGGGCTCGCCGTCCTGCTGGCCGGAGCGGTCGGCATTGCGGTGGCCGCGGGGTCGGTGGCCAAGACACCCGCCTCCGAGCTCGAGAACGCCTCGACGTTCCTCGCCGGTCCCGGCGGTGCGAAGGGGGTGTACGACGTGATGGCCCGGATGGGGCGTCCCGTCGCCCGCCGCCGCGTGAACCTCTTCGATCTGGTCACCGACAGCGCGGTGCGCCCGGCCATCCTGATCGAAGCCGACCCGGCAGTTGGTCTCGAATCGGGGGAGATGACGCAGGTCGCCGAATTCCTCCGGCGGGGCGGGACCGTGGTGGCGGCGGGGTATGCGGGCGGCATCGTCCGCTGTGCCGGATGGTCGGCGATCGGCACGTTTTCCCTCGGTCTGCACCGGGACACCATGCCCATCGCGCCCGTGCCGGGGTTCGCCCTCCCCGGCGTGCGGTCGTATCTGCGGCAGCGGCCCCCCCGCAACGCCGTCGAAGATTCGACCACCGGAGCCAATCCCATCGCCGAGCTGAATGGGGTGCGATGCCCGCTGATCTCCGCCACGAGCATCGACACCCTCGTGCGGACGTACTCCGGGCACCCGGTGCTCGTGTCCGAGCGCATCGCGGGAGGCGGTCACCTCCTGCTCCTGGCCGATGACGGCTGGCTCCGCAATCGGGCGTGGCGCACCACCGGCGTCCCGGACTACGTACTGCCGCTGTTGACTCCCGAGGGCGCATCCGGTCAGGTGCAGTGGGACGAGTTCCACCAGGGGCATGCCCAGGGCGGGTCTCTGCTCGGCGCGACGTGGCACTGGTTGGTGGGCACGCCGGCCGGATGGGTCATCGACCAGCTGGCGTTGGTGCTCCTCGTGTGGCTCGCGGTGACGGCGGTGCGGTTTGGGCCCGCCCGGTCGGTGATCGACCGCCGCCGCCGCTCGCCCCTGGAACACCTCGAGGCCCTGGCAGCCGGGTTCGAGGGCGCGGGCGGAAACCGGACCGTGCTGAACCTGATCGTCGGCGGACTCCAGCGACGGCTCTCGCGAACCGGGCACGGGCCGGGGAGCGCCCGGCCGGGCGAGGAGTGGATTGCGGCATTGGCGTTGGCGATGCCGACCGCGCAGGGACGCGGGGCGGTGCGCCGGCTGCGGGAAGCGTTCACCAAACCCGGTGGTGACGAGCGTGTGCTCGCCGCCGCCAACTCCGTGGAGGATGTGTGGGAGGAACTACGTCCGCGCACGATGCACGACGGATTCTCGAAGCCCTGAAGGGCGTGGTCCTGGGACAGGACCAGGCCCTGCGGGACGTGATGGTCTGCCTGCTGGCGCGCGGCCACGTGCTGCTCGAGGGCGTGCCCGGCACCGCCAAGACCCTCCTGGTGCGCGCGCTCGCCCTGGCGCTCGACGTCCGGTACGCGCGCATCCAGTTCACGCCGGATCTCATGCCCGCGGACATCACCGGCATCTCGATGCTCACGGGCACGCAGGAGTTCACGTTCCGTCCCGGGCCGGTCTTCGCGGATCTCCTCCTGGCCGACGAAATCAACCGCGCGCCCGCCAAGACGCAGGCCGCGCTGCTCGAGGCGATGCAGGAACGGACCGTGACGGTGGACGGCACCACGCACCCGCTCCCCGGCGTCTTCACGGTGTTCGCGACGCAAAACCCGGTGGAGTTCGAGGGGACCTATCCGCTCCCGGAGGCGGAGCTCGACCGCTTCATGGCGAAGATCCTGGTGGGGTATCCGGAGGCGGTCGTCGAACAGGGGATTCTCACCCGCTATGTCGAGGGCTTCGAGGCCGATCGCCCCGCGACGTACGGCATCACGTCGATCACGAACGGGGCGGGTCTCGAGGCGCTGCGGACGGCGGCCGAGCGGATCCGGGTCGAGCCGAAAATCACGGCCTATATCACGGCGATCATCCGGGCCACCCGCGGGGCCGCGTCGCTCACCCTGGGGGCCAGCCCTCGCGCCGGCGTGTCCCTGCTCAAGGCCGCGCGCGCGACCGCGCTCCTCGAAGAGCGTGACTACGTGATTCCCGACGACGTGAAGGGGCTGGCTCCGGCCGTGCTCCGTCACCGGATCTCGGTGGCGCCGGAGCTCGAGCTCGAGGGCGTGACCCCGGATGCGGCGCTGAAGACCATCTTCGACAAGGTCGAGGTTCCCACCGCGTGATCCTGTTCACCCGGCGCGCTTTCTACGCGCTGGCCGCGGCGGCGGTGTTGGCGATCGCCGCCTATTGGCTGTCCTGGGCCGGCGCTGTAATGGTACTGGTGGACCTCGTATTGCTGCTCTGTGTCCTCGTCGATGCCCGACTGGCACCACGATTCACAGATATCGGCATTCCTTTCGCCTGGATGCTTCCGAAGCCGTGGCGTGAGCTAATCGAAGAGGTCGCCGACACTCTCGAGGGAGCGAACAACTTAGGCGTTGAGCGGTCTCCTCCCACGGCGATCACCGTCGGTCATCCCACCGAGGTCGGCTACACCTGGACCAACCCCGGCCCCCGCGCCGCCCGGCTCCGGATCCGCGAGACCCGCCCCGATCTCCTCGGCGGTACGCTCCCGCCCCGCACCATCGTGGTTCCCGCGCGGGGACGGACGGTCGAGCGGTTGCCGGTGCTCGGCGTCCATCGGGGGCAGGAAGAGGCCGGCGAGCTCCACGTCGATTCCATCGGCCCCCTCGGCCTGGGGTTCGTCCGGAAGCGCCTCCCGCTCCCCTGGGCCGCGACGATCTACCCGCCACTCGTGTCCCTCCGCCTGCGGGCGTCGGTCGCACAGGCCCTGAGAAAACGTGACGCCGGGATGAAGCCCATCCGACGGCTGGGCGAAGGGCGGTACTTCGAAAGCCTGCGGGAATGGGTCCCCGGCGACGACTTGCGGCACATCGACTGGAAGGCGACGGCGCGCCGGCGCAAGGTCATCACCCGTCAGTACGAAGAAGAGCGCCGGCAGCAGCTCCTGTTGGTGCTGGATACGGGGCGGCTCATGACCGCCGACGTCGCGGGGATCGCGCGGCTCGACTACGCGGTGCAGGCGGCCCTCGAGCTGGCATACGCCGCGGTGCAGCATGACGACAACGTGGGCGTGATGAGCTTCGCCGACGGCGTGAAGCACTATGTGGCGCCCGGGCGGGGCCGGGCGGGGCTGAAGCGCGTGCTCGACGTGCTCACCGTCCTCACGCCGACCCTGGTCGAGCCCGACTATCCGGGCGCGTTCCGGTATCTCGCCGCGCGCAACCGCAAACGCGCCCTCACCGTGGTCTTCACGGATCTGATCGACCGCACCGCATCCGAAGCCCTGGTGGCGAACCTCGCGACGCTCCGGCCCCGCCATCTGCCGCTCGCCGTGACGCTCCGGAACCCCGAGCTCGATCTCGTCGCGACCGCGCGCCCGGGCGAGGTCCGGGACGCGTTCCGCCGGGCCGCCGCCGAAGAATTGCTCCGCGCGCGCGAAGAGGCGCTCGGTCACTTGCGGCGGTCGGGAGTGCTGGTGCTGGACGTTCCCCCCGCGCGGGCTGCCCAGGCCGTGGTGCGGGAATACCTTGACCTCAAGCGACGCGGCCGCCTGTAGCGGTGGCGCCTCGGACGTCTGGCGGGGACCCCCGTCGGCGTCGTAAGTTGGTACCTCACTCGAAGATGGGCCCTGCCATGCGCCGTTTTCCCCGGGTCTCTCGCTTTGTCCCCGCCGCGGCGGCAGCCGCCGTATTAGCCGGGGTCACCTGTTCGTTCCCCACCGACCAGAGCAACCAGGTCTTCGTGACCGTGACCCTGTCGGCCCCTCTGGTGGTGCAGGGGGCGACGATCACGGCCCACGGGCATGCCTTCCGGAATACCGGGTCGGGGCCGGTGGAGGTCCACGACGTGGACTTTCAGTGGAGCGTGTCCGACTCGAACGTCGCGCGCATCCAGAACGCCGGCCGCGGATCCGCGACGATCACCGGTGTGAACGCCGGGCTGGTGCACGTGGTCGCCAAGGCCGCGCTCTACGACAAGTCCACGCCGAAGGACAGCTTGGTTCGGGTGGCCCGGGCGCTCGAGATCGACAGCATCAGGCCGGACACGATTCTGTATGGCGGGCGGATCACGGTTTATGGCGTTGGCGTCAACAACATCTTCCTGGCCGAGCTGGGACCGGGGATTCTCGATGCGGACACGTTCTCGTTCCAGGGGAATCCGAACGGGCTGGGGCACATGCAATTCTGGGTGCCCTTCCCGGCGCATACGAACCAGATGATCGCCTTCGGGCCCGGGGTGTTCGCCACGGCGCCGGAGACCACGATCGTGGTTCCGGTCGACATCTACGAGCCGAACGACACCAATCCTGCGCCGATCGACCTCGACGGTATCGTCCCGATCGCCCAGCTGCCGCTGCTCCGGTTCTTCAACCCAGCGCTCTACTTCGAACCGTTCGACCGGAATTCGTCCTTCGGCATCGACTGGTACCGCTTCGGGCAGGCGGACACTACGCAGCCCGTGACCTTCATATTTTCGGCGCCGGGCGTCGGGCGGGATACCACGATCTTCAGCATCATGGCGGACTCGATCTACAACAATGGCGGGTTCGCCTACCTCGGCCCGACCTCCTGGATCCTCGCGCCCGCCATCGGGGCCTTCGGCTGTCGCGGGAACAGTTTCTTCGTGCCCCTGGCGAGCTCCGACTCCACTGTGGTGGAGTTCGGGAATCTGACGAGCAAGAAATTCTTCCTCTATGAGGAGTACACGCAGTCGGGCCGGTACGGGATGCGGGTGGTCCGGAACCTGATCAAGGCCGATCCGAACGTCGGTCGCGACCGGTTCAGCCCCAACGAGCTCTGCGATCAGGCCGACGCGAATTTCGCGAACCCTCCGACTCACATCGCGGTGCATCTGGGGTCAACCCCGTTCGTGGATACGACGCTGACGATCGATTTCCCGCATGCGACCGACTGGTACCGGTTCCGGCTGGACACGGTGAACGCGGCCGACCTGTCGGATTCAGTGATTTTTGCGACGGTCAGCCGCTCGCCGGGGTCCAAGGACACCTCCGACATCGACCTCACCGTTCTGGACATCAATGGCAATGTCATGGGCCAGGCGACAGACAGCGGGTCGACCGAGGCCTTGAAGCTCGGCCTGGCAACCAACGCCGACTACTACGTGGTGGTGTCAGATTTCGCCGGCGCGCCCGTCCGCTACGGACTGTGCATACAGGTAGCCACCAGTTGTCCTTCGTTACCCGGTCCGGTGCCGGGGACATCGCCCTACGCGACCAGCTCGATCCCCAGACGTGCGCTGCGTGAGCGAATGAGTCCCACCGCCCGGAGCACGGCGCGTCTGCGCGCGTTCCGTGCGGCACAGGCAATGAGGATCCCATTCCGGCTTCCGTAATGGAATGCACCAAGTGCCACACGCCGCTGCCCGATAACTCCCGGTACTGCTTCGCCTGCGGGGCGGACCAGACCGGGGGCGGGGATCCGGCCGCGACCTCGGGGCAGATTTCGAGCCTGATGACCCGCCTCCAGCGGATCGTCGAGGGCAAGTACAAGCTCGAGAAGCTCCTCGGCAAAGGCGGCATGGGCGCCGTGTTCCTGGCCCGGGACCTGACCCTCGACCGCGACGTCGCGATCAAGGTGCTGCCGCCCGACGTCTCGCAGGACGATCACGTCATCAAGCGCTTCCAACAGGAGGCGAAGACCGCGGCCAAGCTCGACCACACGAACATCATTCCGATCTACCGGGTCGAGAGCGAAGGCGGGCTCACCTACTTCGTGATGAAGTACATCTCCGGCACTTCCCTCGAGGACCTGCTGGAGCAGAAGAAGCCCATCCCCATCGAGGACATCCAGCGGATAATCTGGCAGACGGCGGTGGCGCTCGGGCACGCCCACCAGCGGGGCATCGTCCACCGGGACGTGAAGCCCGCGAACATCATGTTCGACCACGACGGCAAGGTGATGCTGACCGACTTCGGCATCTCCAAGGCGCTGCAGGCCGCGTCGGGCTTCACCGGCACGGGCATGATCATCGGCACGCCGCACTACATGGCGCCCGAGCAGGCGAAGGGCCAGCCCGTGGATGGCCGCGCCGATCAGTACTCACTGGGCGTGGTGGGATACCGGATGATCACCGGCGCGCTCCCGTTCGCCGGCGACTCGATCCACACCATTCTCTACAAGCACATCTTCGAGGAACCGCCTCCGGTCCGCTCGGTGCGTCCCGACGTTCCCGAGCCCCTCTCGACCGCCATCCAGCGGGCGATGAGCAAGGAGCCGGCGCAGCGCTACGCGACCATGGAAGACTTCGCGACGGCGGTGTTTCCGGAACAGCCGGTGGCCGCGGGCCGCTCGGGTGGTCCCATCACTCCCAAGCCGATCACCCGCGCGCCCGTTACCGCCGAGTCACCCACCGAGGCGTTCATCTCCGCGCCGACCACGCCGATCCCCTCGACCCTGCGGCCTGCCGCCGCCGCCCCGACGGTGCCCGCGCGTCCGGGGGTCAAGCCGGCGCCCGCGTCGAAGCAGTCCGGGTCCAAGGCGTGGATCGGGATCGCGGCCGCGGTGGTGGTGCTGGGGGGTGGCGGCTACCTGGTGTTCGGCCGGGGGCAGAAGCCGGCGAACGACGGGCAGACCGCGACCCAGCAGGCGCCGTCCAACCCGGTGACCAATCCGGGGGCGGCCCCCGCGGATACGCACACGGCAGTGACGCCGCCGGTGACGCCTCCGCAGACCGGCACCACGGCGACGCAGCAGCCCGCGCAGACGGCTACGCACAGGCCCGCGCCGGCGCCCCACCGGAATCCGCCTCCGGCGCCGAAGCCGGCGGCACAGGCGACGGGGTTCGTCAGCATCGCGACCGACCCGATCGCCTCGGTGTTCATCGACAATCAGTCGGTCGGGCAGTCCCCCGTGATCGGCCACGAGGTGCCCGCGGGCACCCACACCATCCGGGTGGAGCGAGTGGGATTCCAGACGCAATCGGTGACCGTCCAGGTAGGAGCCGGTGAGACGGTCGTTCGGCGCTTGACCCTGATTCAGGGAGGATGACCGGGATGCGACGCGCAGCGCTCTTCGTCCTCGCCGGC
>DATBCM010000138.1:0-3883 GCA_036270455.1 Gemmatimonadales bacterium
ATTCGTCCCTCTCGGATTATCTGGCAGATCCACGGTACACCGGGGCCAGCGAGGACGTGGGCACCGGGCAGATGGTTCTGGACAAGGCGGTGGGGTACGGTACCGCCACCCAGTCCGTGCGATTCGACTTCCCGGACCGGACCAGCGATACCAGCGGCCGGTGCGGCGACTACACCATCGGCCGCAACATGTCCCTGCCATCCTCCGTGGACGAATTGTGGGTGGAGATCGCCGCCCGGTATTCCGCGAATTGGACCACCAAGGCGCCCGCCGCCTGGTCCTGCCTCAGTAACGCCGACTACAAGTTCGCCGCCGCCCGGGTGAACGGGACGGGCCGGTTCATGCTCTTCGCGGGCACCTACGGCACCGGGTGGCAGTGGGGGTACCCGGGGAACGACGAGGGGTCGAACTCCGACACCCCGGGTGTGTACGGCAACGCAGTCTGGCCCTTCAGCACCACCGGCAGCCCCTGGGATGGGCAGTGGCACGTCTACCGGTTCCACTATAAGGTGGGGAATCCGGGTGCCGCCGAGTGGTGGTATGACGGCACCAAGATGCCGTCGTTCGAAAATGTGGACGCCTCCCTCGCGACGAGCATCTATGGGGTGGCCATCGGCCGGAATCTGAATCAGGGTCCGGGGCAGGCGCAGTCCATCTGGTGGGGCAAGGTGTCGTTCTGGTATACCGGCACCCCGGGGTGGTGAGTCGCTCGTGACGGTCGCTCGGACGTTCCCGCAAGACCAACCCGGCCCGCCGGGGCGTCCCGGACGCCTCGGCCGGCTGAGCCGCACCGGCGTCGCGGGCGGGGTCCGTTGGGATCTCGTCATGGTGGCGCTGGCGGGGTCGCTGCTGACCCTGGTCTGGCGGTTGCAGGACCTCTTTCCGATCCTCGCCCAGATTCAGACCCCCACGCTCGCTGCGGTGGGCGCGCTGATGAGTTACGCCGTGACCAAGGAACGGTCCCGGCAGCTGAAGACGATCCGGCACCCGATCACCTCACTGGCACTCGGGATTTTCGTCTGGATGTTGTTCTCCATCCCGGGCGGCGTGTACCCGGGTCTCAGCTTCGGTTTCATTTTCAAGGACTTCATCAAGACGCTGTTGATGTTCATCATCATCGCGGCGTCCATTCGATCGGTGCTCGACGCCGAACGGCTGGTGAAGGTCCATATCGCCGGATGTATGATCTATGCGCTGTACGTGCTGGCCAAGGTGCAGATCGGGTCGGATGGCCGGTTTGGTGAACTCTTTTACTACGACGCCAACGGACTCGGGTTGATTCTCGCGACCACCCTCCCGCTGGTCGTCTTCTACACGCGGCCCGGCGTGGCCCTCCGCTGGCGGCTCGCGGCAGTCGCGGCCTGCGGGATCATCGTCCTCACCTTGATGAAAACCGGATCGCGCGGCGCGTTCCTCGCGTTGCTGGCGACGGGGCTGTTCCTGTTGTTCGGCTTCCGGGCCATCCCCACCAAGATCCGTGTGGGATCGATCGCGATCGTGGCCGTCCTCTTCCTGGCGGTCGGGAGCGACAAATACTGGGAGATGATGGGCACGCTGCTCCATCCCGAAAACGACTACAACTGGAGTGGGAAGAACGAAACCGGGCGCATGGAGGTGTGGAAGCGGGGGATCGGGTACACAATGGCGTACCCCATCTTTGGCGTCGGGGCCGACGCCTTCCCGATCGCCGAGGGCACCATTTCCCCCCTTGCCGACCGTCAGTCCGTGGGGATCGGCGTGAAGTGGTCGGCTGCCCACAACTCGTTCGTCCAGATCGCGGCCGAGCTCGGCGTACCCGGCTTCGTGATGTTCCTCTTGATCCTGTACAACATCTTCAAGACCCTGGTGATTGTCGCCCGGCGCGCGCGGCAGCCAGGGGGGCGGGGCGGGGGTGACCCCGGCACCCACATCGAGGACGCCGCCCTCGCGCAGGTCCTGATGGCTTCGACCGTGGCATACATGGTGGCTGGATTCTTCCTGTCGGAGGCGTACTCGCCCTTTCTGTTCTCCCTGATGGGGATCGTGGTAGGACTGTCGAAGGCTTACTCCCGGCCGACCGCCGCTGGGGCGCCGGCTCCGGGCCAGGGTCGTCCGTCGGCGGGGTGGCGGGCCGCCCGGATGCTCCCACCGCAGTGACAGCCACCGACCAGCGGGAGCGGGTCGGTACCGGAGGTGGTGGCGCTCGGGGGCAGGGCGCCCGCCCGCGGCTCCTGTTCCTCTGCCAGACGCTGCCGTATCCGCCCGACGGCGGCGTGGCCATCCGCTCTTACCATATCATGCGGCTCCTCGCCGAGCGCTACGACGTGACCGCTCTCTGTTTCTTCCGGGCCAACGAGCGCCCCACGCCAGCGCATGTGGCCGAGAGCGTCACGGCGATTTCCGCCTTCGCGGAGGTAGAGGTATTCCCGATCCCCCAGGAGCACAATCGCATCCGCCTGCTCTGGGACCACCTCCGCAGTGTGCTGGCCCGCCGCCCGTACACGGTCTACGCGTACGAGTCCGAAGCCTACCGCGCCCGGCTTCGGGAGGTGCTCGAGCGGGTGCAACCAGGTCTGGTGCACATGGACAGCCTCGACTTGTCCGGCTACCTGGACTTGGTGCCGCCGGCGGTCACCGTCTGCGTGCACCACAACGTGGAGTCGGCGCTGCTGCGCCGGCGCGCGGACGCCGAGCGCTCCTGGTGGCGACGGGCGTATCTCCATCTGCAGGCGGACCTCCTGGACGCCGAGGAGCGACGGTGGTGCCCCCGCCTGGGCCTCAATGTCGCGGTGTCTCCCAATGATCGAGCGATCTTCGAGCAGCATGCGCCCGGGGGACAGTGGGCGGTGGTGCCGAACGGGGTGGACGTCGACTACTACCGGCCCGGTGCTCAGGGGTCGGAGGGCCTGGTGTGTGTGGGCGCGACCACCTGGTTTCCGAACCGGGACGCGCTGTTCTTCTTCTGCAACGACATCCAGCCGCATTTGAAGGGGGCGCGAAAGGCGCCGGTCCGGTGGGTCGGACGCAGCTCTCCCGCGGATCGAGAGACGTGTCAAAGGGATTTCGGGGTCGAGTTGACGGGGTACGTGGATGACACGCGCCCCTTTCTCGAGCGCGCCGCCTGCTTCATCGTCCCCCTGCGCGTCGGTGGCGGCACCCGGCTGAAGATCTTGAACGCCTGGGCGATGGGCAAAGCCATCGTGAGCACGTCGATCGGATGCGAAGGGCTGGACGCGGTCGATGGGGAGAACATCCTGATCCGCGACACCGCGCAGGGCTTTGCCGAGGCCATCGACCGGGTGACGTCGGATGAGGGGTTCCGGCGGCGCCTCGGCGCCGAAGGGCGCCGTACGGTGGAGCGGGTGTACAGCTGGGACATCATCGGGCGCGACATGGCGGGACTGTACGAAGGCGTTGCGAAGGGGTCGCACCACCCTGCGTAGTCTGATCAAGCGCGTCGCCGAGGCGGTGGCGGTGCTGCCGGGACCCTCGGGTCTCCTGCGTTGGGCCGCCCGACGCGCCCCCTTGATCCTTGCCTACCACAACGTCGTCCCCGACGACGCTCCGCCCGCCGGGGACCGGTCCCTGCATCTCCCCCGGGCCGCGTTCGCCGCCCAGCTCGACATCCTTGTGGAACGCTGCACCGTGGTGCCCCTCGCCGACCTTCCCGATGCTGCGCTCGAAGCCGATCGCCCCGTGGTGGCCGTCACGTTTGACGACGCGTATCGCGGCGCGGTGACGGATGGCGTGTCCGAGCTGGTTCGCCGGGGCGTGCCGGCCACGATCTTCGTGGCGCCGAAGTACGTGGACGGCGGCGCGTTCTGGTGGGACGAATTGACGCCCCCGGGCGCGCTGGCACCCGCCATCCCGCGCTCCTTCGCGCTGGAGGGGCTCCAGGGAGACG
>DATBCM010000139.1:0-1970 GCA_036270455.1 Gemmatimonadales bacterium
GTGAAATACCGCGCCCAGTCCGGCTCCACCTGTTCGCGGACGCCTTCGATGGCCGTGAGCACCCGGATGAGCTGGCCGGACGGCACGACGGTCGGATCCGCGCCGCGCCGGATGATGGCCGCCCGCAGCAGGTCCACGAGCCGCCGTCCGAGGGTCGAGACGGAAGTGCCGGAGAGCGGCTTGACCGTCCCGTTCATTCGCGCCCCGATCGCCTCGGTCACTTCCTGGAGCACCTCCAGGATTTCGCGGGCGTCGGTCGCTTCGCCGTACTGATCGCGCCAGGACGACGTGATCTCGTGGGCGGCGTCCCGGACGACCAGGATGCCGGAGTCCTCCAGCGGTTCAGGCGTGCGCGGCACGTTCTGCCCCGGGTTGGTCGGGGGCGGGGAGGGGCGGACTTCCCGGACGGTCACACGTCTCCCGACGCGATGGTGCCACGCTGCAACCCGTGGCGCTCCATCAAGCGGTAGAGCGTGGTGCGGTCGACCCCGGCGATGCGGGCGGCGCGCGACATGTTGCCGTCGGCGTGGTTCACGAGCCAGGTGAGATACCGGCGCTCGAACTCGGCGATCAACCGGTCGCGCGCGACGTGGTAACTCTCTTCGTGCTCACCGATGGCCGGAATCAAGGTGTCCGCGCCCCGGGCCGCGACGGCGGGCAACGCGCCGGCCGCGGATTCCGAGCCGACCAGCGGAATCTGGTCGGGCTGGATCTCGGCCCCGGGCTCGAGCATCACCACCGTGTGCTCCACCACGTTCTGCATCTCGCGCACGTTGCCCCGCCAGGGGTGGGACTGGAGGGCGCGGAGCCCCGCCTCCGAGAACTTCGGGGGCGCGCCGGAGCCGGGCGCGTGCCGGGCCCAGTAGTGCTGCAGGAAGTAGTTCGCGAGCACCGGGATGTCTTCCTTCCGGTCCCGCAGCGCCGGGATGTGGATCGGCACGACGTAGAGGCGGTAGTACAGGTCCTCCCGCAGCGTGCCGTCCTTCACGCTTTGTTCCGGGTCACCGTTGGTCGCCGCGATGAAGCGGACGTTCACCACCGCGTCCGTGTGCTCCGACCCCACGCGCCGCACCACGCCGTCCTGAATCACCCGGAGCAGCTTGGCCTGCGTGGGCTTGGGCATCTCGAGCAGCTCGTCCATGAACAGCGTGCCGCCGTTCGCCGTCTCGAGCAGCCCCGGCTTGTCGCGGAGGGCACCGGTGAAGGAGCCCTTCACGTGACCGAACATTTCGGACTCGAGCAGGCCCTCGGGAAGGGCGGCGCAATTGATCGGCACGAACGACCGCGCCGAGCGCCTGCTGTGCTGATGGATGAACTGTGCGAAAAGCTCTTTCCCGGTGCCGCTCTCACCCGTGAGGAGGACCGACGCATCGGTGGGCGCCACTTTGCGCGCCAGCTCGATGGCCCGCCGGAACGCGGTGGAGATGCCGAGGACGGTGACCTTCTCGCTGTTCCCGTGCGAGCGCTCGATTTCGGTTTGCAGGTCCTTCGACTCGCGCGCCACGCGGACGGCGTGTGCTGCGCGGCCGATCAGGATCTGCAGATGGGTCGCCGAAAACGGCTTGGGGAGATAGTCCCAGGCGCCCGCCCGCAACACCTCGACCGAAGAGGCGACGGTGGGATTACCGGTGATGACGATGACGATGATTTCCTTCTGGAGATCGACCGCGGCCTTCAGGACCTCGAGCCCGGACACCGGCTCCATGTAGAGGTCGGCGAGGACGATATCGAAGGGTTGCCGCTTGAGGCGCTCGATGGCCTCCGCGCCGGAGCTGCAGGCGGTGACGTTGTAGCCCTCATGCTCCAGGACCGAGGCGCAGGACTCCCGGAGGGTGCGCTCGTCGTCGACCACCAGGATGCGTAGCTTCGCGCGCTCCTCGGGGGAGACAGCGACGAGGTCCGCGACATTGCCGCCCGGGGCGGCGCCGGCGACGGTCGCCCGGCTCCTTCCCGGAATCCCTGGTGTACGC
>DATBCM010000140.1:0-6642 GCA_036270455.1 Gemmatimonadales bacterium
ACATCCTGGTGGGCAAGATCACGCCCAAGGGTGAGACCGAGCTCAGCCCCGAGGAGAAGCTGCTGACCGCCATCTTCGGCGAAAAGGCGAAGGACGTAAAGGACTCGTCGCTCAAGGTGCCGCCGGGGATGGAAGGCGTGGTCATCGACGTGAAGATCTTCTCGCGCATCGAGGACCAGGTGGTGGAGAAGGACCGGGGCGAGCGCATCGGCGAAGTCCGCCGCCTCGAGTCGGACGAGAAGGCCCGGATCTCCGAGGCGATGTTCGTCGAGCTCGGCGAGCTGTTGGCCGGCCAGGAGGTGGGCCTGATGCTCAAGGCGGGCACGGTGGAAGAGTACCTGCCGCAGGGCACGAACCTCACGAAGCAGCAGCTCGAGGACGGGAGCATCAACTTCGCGGACGTGGATCTGAAGACGCTGCGGGTCACGAACAAGACGGTGAACGACCGCATCCGCGCGGTGCTGGACGCCGCCACCGCCGAGCGCGCCAAGATCGAGGAGAAGTCCGAGGACCAGATCGACAAGATCCTGCAGCCCGACGAGCTGCCGCCGGGCGTGATCCAGCTGGTGAAGGTGTACGTCGCCGAGAAGCGGAAGATCTCGGTGGGCGACAAGATGGCGGGCCGCCACGGCAACAAGGGCATCATCGCGCGGATCGTGCCCGAGGAGGACATGCCGTTCCTTCCCGATGGCACGCCTGTGGACATCGTCCTCAATCCGCTGGGGGTGCCGTCGCGCATGAACGTGGGCCAGATCCTCGAGACGCACCTCGGCTGGGCGGCGACGATTCTCGGGTTCGAGGCCAAGACACCGGTGTTCCAGGGCGCCGACGAAACCGAGATCGGCGTGTTGCTGCGGCTCGCGGGGCTCACCTGGGCCGCGGAGGGGCTGCGGCTCGCCGCTCGCCCGCCCGAGCTCGCCCCGGACACGGTGCGCAGCATCGCCGACGACCTGCGCCACCTGCCGGCGACGAACGGGGGCCGGCCGGACCTCGCCAAGGCCGGCATCGGCCTGCTCGCGAGCCGGACGCTCGCGCAGGGGACGCGGGACGTGCACCACCAGTTCGTCGACTTCCTCAAGGCAGCTGCCAAGGAGCTCGCCGAGCGACAGCTGGAGCTGCGACGCGCGGAGCGCGAGTTCCACCAGGTGCGGCTCGAGGCCGACGTGGGCAAGGCGGAGCAGGCCGCGCTCAAGTCGGGGCTCAAGGAAGCCGACAAGTTCCTGGAGCACGACAAGCCCGCCGACGTGCTCGCGGCGGTGGGGCTGCCGGCCCTGGCCGGGCTGCTGGGGCCCAAGTCCGAAGCGGACCTGGACCAGGCGGCGAACGAGCTGCTCAAGGTGGCCGGCCTCACGCCCACCGGGAAGGCGCGGCTGCGGGACGGGCGGTCGGGGGAATACTTCGAGTCCGACGTGACCGTCGGCTCGATCTACATGATGAAGCTGTCACATCTGGTGGACGACAAGATTCACGCCCGCTCCATCGGGCCGTACTCGCTCGTCACGCAGCAGCCGCTCGCCGGCAAGGCGCAGTTCGGCGGTCAGCGGTTCGGCGAGATGGAAGTCTGGGCGTTGGAAGCGTACGGCGCGGCGCACACGCTGCAGGAGATCCTGACGGTCAAGTCCGACGATGTGAACGGACGCAGCCGCGTGTACGAAGCGATCGTAAAGGGGCAGAACCTGCCGAAACCCGGCATCCCCGAGTCCTTCAACGTGTTGGTGAAGGAACTCCAGGCCCTGGGCCTGAAAGTGACCCTGGGCACCACCGAAGACGTTGAAGAGTAAGGGGAGGGAGATTCGATGATCGATTTCCGGAGCGGGCGCGAGCCAAAGAGCTCGAGCTTCGATTACATCCAGATCCGGATCGCCTCCCCGGAGGAGATCCGCGGGCCGCGCGACTCGAAGGAGCGCGAGCGACTGGAGCTGCAGGGCCAGCGCACCTGGTGGTCGTGGGGCGAGGTGACCAAGCCCGAGACCATCAACTACCGGTCGTTCAAGCCCGAGCGGGACGGATTGTTCTGCGAGCGCATCTTCGGCCCGGTGAAGGACTGGGAGTGTCACTGCGGCAAGTACAAGCGCATCCGCTATCGCGGCGTCATCTGCGATCGCTGCGGCGTGGAGGTGACGCTCTCCAAGGTGCGGCGCGAGCGCATGGGGCACATCGAGCTCGCCGTCCCGGTGGCGCACATCTGGTTCTTCAAGACGCTGCCGTCGCCCATGGGCAACCTGCTCGACATGACGCTACGCGACCTCGAGCGGGTGATCTACTACACGAACTACGTGGTGATCGAGCCGGGTGAGCAGGAGGTGCAGGACAAGGAGCTGTTGGACGAGGACCGCTTCCTGGAGCTGCGCGCCAAGGCCAAGGCCGAGGGCGACGCCGCCTTCAAGGCGGACATCGGCGCGCCCGCGGTACGGGCGCTGCTCGAGCGCCTGAACGTCGACAAACTGGCGGACGAGCTGCGCGAGGCGGTGGCGGGGGAGACGAGCCAGCACCGCAAGAAGCAGCAGCTCAAGCGGCTCAAGATCGTGGACGCGTTCCGCAACTCGGGGCTCGCGGGTGAGGGTCGCAACGATCCTCGGTGGATGATCCTGGACGTGGTGCCGGTCATTCCGCCGGACCTGCGGCCGCTCGTGCCGCTCGACGGCGGGCGCTTCGCGACGAGCGACTTGAACGACTTGTACCGCCGCGTCATCAACCGCAACAACCGGCTGCAGAAGCTGATCCTGCACCGGGCGCCGGAGGTCATCCTCCGGAACGAGAAGCGCATGCTGCAGGAGGCGGTGGACGCGCTGTTCGACAACGGCCGCCGCTCCAAGGCGATCCGCGGGCGCGGGAAGCGTCCCCTGAAGTCGCTGTCCGACATGCTCAAGGGCAAGCAGGGCCGGTTCCGTCAGAACCTGCTCGGCAAGCGCGTGGACTATTCGGGCCGGTCGGTGATCGTCGTGGGTCCCGAGCTCCGGCTGCACCAGTGCGGCCTGCCCAAGGCCATGGCCGTCGAGCTCTTCAAGCCGTTCATCATCCACAAGCTGGTGGAGAAGGGTATTGCGGAGACGGTCAAGCGGGCCAAGAAGATCGTGGAGAAGGAGAGCCCCGAGGTGTACGAGATCCTGGAGGAAATCATCCAGGACCACCCGGTGCTCCTGAACCGCGCGCCCACCCTTCACCGCCTCGGCATTCAGGCCTTCGAGCCGGTGCTGGTGGAAGGGAAGGCGATCCGGATTCATCCGCTGGTCTGCGCGGCATTCAACGCGGACTTCGACGGTGATCAGATGGCCGTGCACGTGCCGCTCTCGTTCGAGAGTCAGATCGAGGCCCGGGTGCTGATGATTTCGTCCAACAACGTGCTCAAGCCGTCCGACGGCCGGCCGGTGGCGGAGCCCAGCCAGGACATGGTGCTGGGCTGCTACTTCCTCACCAAGGAGCCGATCGACTTCGAGCAGGTGTTGACCAAGGCCCCGCACGTCGGGACCGTGTCCGAGCTCGAGATGGGTCTCGCCACCAAGCGCCTCTCGTTCCACTCGCCGGTGCACCATTGGGTGGACGACAAGTGGGTGGGCACCACCGCGGGTCGGGTGGTCTTCAACAGCATTCTCCCGGCGGCCCTCAAGGCGACGCTGGGTTTTCAGAACAAGGTGATGCGGAAGAAGGACCTCTCGGAGCTGGTGTTCGAGAGCTACCGGCAGGCCGGTCTGGCGCCGACGGTGGTGTTCCTCGACTCCCTCAAGGAGTTCGGCTTCCGGTATGCCACCCAGGGCGGCGTCTCGATCGGCATCGCGGACCTCGAGATTCCGGGCGAGAAGCTGCCCCTCCTCCACGACGCGGAAGCGCGCGTGGAGCGGTTCCAGCGCGCCTACGCCACCGGACAGATCACGTTCGGCGAGCGGTACAACAAGGTCATCGACGCCTGGACCCACGCGAACAACGACATCGCCGAGGCCATGGTCGCGACGATGCGGCGGTCCAAGGGCGGTTTCAATCCGGTGTTCATGATGTTCGACTCCGGCAGCCGTGGTTCGCGGGACCAGATCCGGCAGCTGGCGGGCATGCGCGGCCTGATGGCCAAGCCGCAGAAGAAGCTCACCGGCGGCATCGGCGAGATCATCGAGAGCCCCATCAAGTCGAATTTCCGTGAGGGCTTGTCGGTGCTCGAGTACTTCATCTCGACCCACGGCGCCCGGAAGGGTCTGGCGGATACGGCCTTGAAGACGGCCGACGCCGGCTACCTGACCCGCCGGCTCGTGGACGTGGCGCAGGACGTCACGATCACCGAGGAAGACTGCGGCACCATCCTCGGCCTCGAGATGACCGCGTTGAAAGAGGGCGAAGACATCATCGAGCCGCTGCGCGAGCGCATTGTGGGCTCCGTGCCGGCCGACGACGTGTTCGATCCGCATGAGCGGGATGAACACGGGGACGAGAAGCTCCTGGTGGCGGCGGGCGGGTTGATCACGGAAGAGGTCTCGGAGGCCATCGAAGACGCCGGGATCGAGCAAGTCAAAATCCGCTCGGTGCTCACCTGCGAAGCCCGTCGGGGCGTCTGCCGGATGTGCTACGGTCGTAACCTGGCCACCATGGACATGGTGGACCTGGGCGAGGCCGTCGGCATCCTGGCGGCGCAGTCCATCGGCGAGCCGGGCACGCAGCTGACCCTGCGAACCTTCCACATCGGCGGTACCGCGGCGCGGATCGCGGAGCAGACGGTGCGGAAGACCAAGCTCGAAGGCGTGATCGAATACGGCGACCGCCTGGCGTTCGTCGTGACGCCGGAAAACCTGAAGGTGGTGACGAGCTACGAGGGCGAGCTGGTCCTCAAGGCCGCTGCCCACGGCGATCAGAAGCTGTCCGTGCATTCGCGGTTCCACGTGCCCCTCGGCGCCACACTGGTGGCCGAAGACGGCGCGAAGGTCGCGAAGGACGGCGTGCTGTTCACGTGGGATCCGTACACGAACCCGATCATGACGGACGTGGCGGGTATCGTGCGGTTCGTGGACATCGTGGAAGACGAAACGGTCCGCGAGGAGCTGGACGAGATCACCGGCCGGCGCCAGCGGGTCATCATCGAGGACCGCGAGAAGAAGCTCCACCCGCACATCGAGGTGGTGCAGAAGGGGAAGGGCGACAAGGAGAAGCGGCTCCGCGACTTCGTCATTCCGGAAGGCGCGCAGCTGACCATCGAGGACGGCGCGGAGGTGTACACCGGCCAGACGCTGGCCAAGGTGTCCCGCGAGGCGTACAAGACGCGCGACATCACCGGCGGTCTGCCGCGGGTGGCCGAGCTGTTCGAGGCGCGGCGCCCGAAGGATCCGGCCACGATCTCCGAAGTCGACGGCACCGTCCGCTTCGGCGGGATCAAGCGCGGCAAGCGCGAGATCTTCATTCACGCCGAGGAGGGCGAGCCGCAGCTGTACGAGGTGCCCGCCGGGAAGCACTTGCGGGTGCACGAGGGTGACCGCGTGCGCGCCGGCGACCGGCTGACCGAGGGTCCGGTGAATCCGCACGATATTCTGCGGATCAAAGGCCCGCGGGCGGTGCAGGAATACCTCCTGAACGAAGTCCAGGAGGTGTACCGGCTCCAGGGCGTGAAGATCAACGACAAACACATCGGCGTGATCGTGCGCCAGATGCTGCAGAAGGTGAAGACCGTGGATCCCGGCGACACGGAATTCCTGGAAGGGGAGAACGTGGACAAGCTGATCTTCAAGGATCAGAACGAGCGGATCACGAAGAAGGGTGGCAAGCCGGCGACGCGTGAGCCGCTGCTGCTCGGCATCACGAAGGCTTCGCTGACGACGCAGTCGTTCATCTCGGCGGCGTCGTTCCAGGAGACCACCCGGGTGCTCACCGACGCGGCCATTCGCGGCGCGAAAGACGACCTGCTCGGGTTGAAGGAGAACATCATCATCGGGCACTTGATCCCGGCCGGGTCCGGCATTTACCGGTACCAGGAAGTGGAGATCGAGCCGCCCGAGGGCTTCGAGCCGCCTACCCCGCCGCAGGAGCTGGCGCCGGGGACGGTCCCGAGCCCCTTCCCGGAGGAAGCCGAAGTCGAGTAATGGGGAGTGTTTGTGGAAGTGAGACGGGGCGCCCAATCGGGTGCCCCGTCCCTTTTCAGGACCGTGTCCGGGGTGCAACGCTTGACGAGAGGGGCAACTGAACGAACTATGCACGAGGGAGACCCCTATGGAGGGAGACCATGAGACCCTGGATCGTCGGCATTGGAGTCGTCGGAGTGCTGGCCGCCTGCGCGCACGACGCGGTCGCGCCCAACCCTCCCCCTCGATTGATTCTGCTGGACAGCCTGCGGGACGTGAACGATACGGCCCTGCCGTGTTGCTCGGCCGTGGCGGGAGCCTTGTCGTTCTACTACCCGAGCCATCATTCAGACTACGTGGGGACGCCAGGCGGTGACGTTCCCAAGGCGTGCGTAATCGGCGTCCCCAATGGCGTTCTCGTGAATGACCGGACGGGCCTGGCGGTAACCACTGGTGGGGATACCCTCCCATTGTTCGTCTGCACCACGGGGGAATACCGACTGGCCGTCCGTTCGACCCCTTCCGGCCCGGACAGTCTACTGTCGGCGGGATACTTCAGTTGGACCCCCGACAGCCTCTGGCAGTCGGCCAGCTTGATCCTGATCGACAC
>DATBCM010000141.1:0-5600 GCA_036270455.1 Gemmatimonadales bacterium
CGCCCCGGCTCCGACCCTCGTAGCGGCTCCGGTCCCAGGCGATCGAATTAAGGCTTCACCATTAGCGCGGAGAATCGCCCAGGAAACCGGCGTCGATCTCGGATCGGTGGCTGGCTCTGGTCCCGGTGGTCGGGTGATCAAGAAAGACGTGGAAGGCGGCAGGCAGCAGACAGCAGTCCGTCCCGTCGCAACGGGGGCTCCCCTCGCCGGGAGCGGACTGCCGACTGCAGTCTCCCGTTCGGGCTCCCCCTACGAAGACGTGCCTCTAACGCAGATCCGGAAGACTATCGCGAAGCGTCTGGCGATGTCGATCGGCCCCATCCCCCACTACTTCCTCACTACTGAAGTGGACATGGAGCGCGCCGCCGAGTCCCGCGACGCGATCAATAAGCAGCTCGGCGACCAGGGCAAGATTTCGTTCAACGACATCGTCATCAAGGGGGCGGCGCTGGCCTTGGCCAAGCATCGCGCCTGCAACGCCTGGTTCCAGGACGACCACATCCGCTACTGGAACGAAGTGCACGTCGGCATGGCGGTGGCGGTCGAGGATGGCCTCATCACGCCCGTCATCCGCAACGCCGACTTGAAGTCCATGCTCGCCATCGGCCAGGAGGCGAAGGTCCTGGCCGGCAAGGCGCGGGAGCGGAAGCTCCTGCCGAACGAGTATACCGGCGCCACGTTTTCCGTCTCGAACCTCGGCATGTTCGACATCGACCAGTTCACGGCCGTGATCAACCCGCCCGAGGCCGGGATCCTGGCGGTCGGCTCCATCGTTTCCAAACCGGTGGCCGAAGAGGGCAAGATCGAGATCCGGCGACGCCTGCGGCTGACCATGAGCTGCGACCACCGCGTGATCGACGGCGCCACCGGCGCGGCGTTCCTGAAGACCCTGAAGCAGATGCTCGAAAACCCACTCGCAATGGTTCTCTAAGAGGATTCTCGTGGCGAACTCCTTCGACGTGATCATCCTGGGCGGCGGTCCGGCCGGCTACGTCTGCGCCATCCGCTGCGCCCAGCTGGGGATGTCCACCGCGGTCGTCGAACGCGACAAGATGGGGGGCGTCTGCGTCAACATCGGCTGCATCCCCACCAAAGCCCTGCTCCACTCGGCCCATCTGGCCCACGCCCTGCACTCCGCCGCCGACTTCGGCATCACCGTGGGTGACGTGAAGACGGACTACGGCGTGGCCATGAAGCGCTCGCGGCGGGTAGCCGACACGAACTCGAAGGGCGCCGACTTCCTGATGAAGAAAAACAAGATCACGGTGATCAAGGGCACCGGCGTCCTCCAGCCCGGCAAGAAGGTGAAGGTCGGCAACGACGTGTACTCGGCCACCAAGGCCGTGATCATCGCCACCGGCTCCCGGGTGAAGGGGATCCCCCAGATCGGCCTCGAGATCAACAAGACCACTGTGATCTCGTCCGATGAAGCGCTCTTTCTCGAAAAGGCGCCCGCGTCCCTCGCGGTCGTCGGCGCCGGCGCCGTCGGAATGGAGTTCGCGGACGTCTTCAACGCCTTCGGCTCCAAGGTCACCCTGATCGAGGCCCTGCCCCGCATCCTGCCCCTCGAGGACGCGGAGGCGTCCGATGCCCTGGCCAAGAGCTACAAGAAGCGCGGAATCGACGTGCTGGCGGGCGCCAAGGTGAAGAAGGCGGACGTGGGCAAGGACAAGGTGACCTTGGAAGTGGAGTCAGGCGGCCAGACCCAGAAAATCGAAGCCGACCTGGTCCTGATGGCCGCGGGCCGCGCCGTGAACACCGAGAACCTCGGGCTCACCGAGTGCGGCATCAAGCTCACGGACCGTGGATTCATCCAGGTCGACGCGAATCTGCAGACCACCGCGCCCGGTTACTACGCCATCGGAGACGTCGCCGGACCCCCGATGCTCGCCCACAAGGGCAGCCGTGAGGGTGTGGTCGTTGCCGAGAAGCTCGCGGGACACCAGGCGCACGCGATCAAGTACGACAACGTACCCAGCGTGACGTACTGCCATCCGGAAGTCGCGAGCATCGGGCTGTCGGAGGACAAGGCCAAGGAACAGAAGCTCGACTACGTCGTGGGCAAGTTTCCGTTCTCGGCCAATGGCCGGGCCCGTGGCACCGGTGAGACCGAGGGCTTCGTGAAGATCATCCGGGACAAGAAGTACGGAGAGATCCTGGGCGCGCACATCGTGGGCGTCAACGCCTCCGAGATGATCCACGAGCTGGCCGTGGCCCGCGAGAACGAATACACCGTCGAGGAGATCGACCTGGCCATCCATGCGCACCCGACCATGTCGGAAGCCGTGGCCCAGGCGGCGCTCGATTCCCTCGGTCGCGTCATCGACATGTGAGTACGCCCACCACCGCTGAGCCGCCCGCCAAAGACCCGGTCGCGATCGGCCTGGGAGCCCTGGGCTCCGGGCTCGGACTCGGCGGAGGCGTGCTGACGGTCGCGCTGGTGCTGGTGCGGGCCGTCCAGCGCGCCAACATCCCGCCCCGTGCGGATGACGCCGTGGTAGGGACGTCCACGGACATTCTGGCCGGGCTCTTCGCGGGGCTCGCGGTCGCGGCCTTCTTCGGCTGGCGCCGCTCCAAGGGTGTCGAGAACATCTTCCAGCGCGGTGCCATCGCCGCTATCGCGGCATTCGGCGCCGTGATGATCGGATTTCTGTTCGCTCCCCTCTTCGATCACTTCGCCGGATTGATCGGTCTGTTGGTCCTCGCCGCCCTCCTGATCGCGGTTGGTGTCTGGTGTGGGATGTGGGCGTCGCGAACCACGGGGGGGGCTAGGACGTGAAGGAAGTCGAAATTCTCGACCGGGGACTCGTGCCCTACCGCGACGCCCTCGAGCTTCAGCGGTCTCTCGCCAAGGACCGCATCGAAGGGAGCCTCGACCACGACGTCCTGGTGCTGCTCGAGCATCCGCCCGTCGTCACGCTGGGACGGGGGTCGCACGCCGAAAACGTCCTGCAGTCAGAGGGCATTGACGTCGTGGAAGTCGAACGCGGGGGGGACGTCACCTATCACGGACCCGGCCAGCTGGTGGGATACCCCATCCTCGACTTGAAGGGCTTCAAGCAAGACCTGCACTGGTATCTCAGGACGCTCGAGCAGGCGCTGATCGAATGCCTGGCCTCGCTGGATATCCCCGCGGAGCGGAACCCCGGTTACACTGGCGTCTGGACCAGGGGCCGGAAGATCGCGAGCATCGGCGTGCACGTGAAGCAGTGGGTCACGTGGCATGGGTTTGCGCTCAACGTCACCACCGATCTTGGTGCGTTCGACCGCATCGTGCCCTGCGGGATTCCGGGGGTCGAGATGACCTCACTTCAACGGGAAGTGGGAAGAGGGAAGCGGGAAGAGGAGCTGCTCTCCGAAACCCGCGTCGCAATTGTTCGGGGCTTCGAGAAAGCCTTTGAGGTCTCAGCGATTCCCGAACAGCTCGTAAAACCGCTTGAACACCTGAATCCCGTCGTGTAACTGCTTCAGGTCCAGCTTCTCGTTGGGTGCGTGAAGGCGATCGTCTGGCAGGCCAATCCCCGTCATCACTACCGGTGCACCAGCGGATGCGAGCGCGGGGACGATCGGAATCGACCCTCCGGCGCGCGCCGCCACCGGCGCCCGCCCCACGATCTCCTTGAACGCCTGATCGAGCTTCTTGAACACGGGATTCGAAAGCCTCATCTGGGCCGGGTCGGCACCATGAAGGAAGGTGACCGTCGCCTCGACGTACTTGGGGGCGAGCCTCTTGACCGCCGCCCGCAGCTGCTTCTCTACTGTCTTCATCTTCTGATTCGGCACGAGCCGGAGGCTCACCTTCGCGGTCGCCAGCGCGGGGATGACGGTCTTCGCGCCTTCCCCCGTGAACCCGCCCATGATGCCGTGGATTTCGAAAGTCGGGAGCGCCCAGAGCCGCTCCAGTACCGAGTACTTCTTCAAACCCGTCAGGGCCTTGGCCTGCACCTGCTTCTCGAGGAAGGACTTCTCCTTGAAGGGCAGGCGCTGCCAGGAGGCCAGCTCAGCCCGCGTCGGCGGCTTCACGGCTTGATAGAGCCCCGGGATGTTGATCTTCCCGTCCGGGCCCTTCAGCCGGCCCAGGAGACGCGCCAGCTCCTCGTGCGCATTCGGCGCGGCACCCCCGTACTCACCGGAGTGCAAATCGGTCTTCGACGTCCGGACGGAAATCTCGGCGTAGCAGAGACCGCGGAGCGCGGAGTAGACCGCGGGCCACCCGGGCGCGACGTACGCCATGTCCGCCACCAGTACCGCATCCGACTTCACGCGATGGGGCTCACGTTTGAGCAGATCGAAGAGCACTCGGCTCCCGTGCTCCTCTTCTCCTTCTATCAAGAACCGCAGATTGACGTGCGGCTGACCCGCCGCCTCGATGGCCCGCAAGAGACAGAACACTTGCCCCTTGTCGTCCGCACTGCCGCGCGCGTAGAGCTTTCCATCTCGAACCGTCGGTTCGAATGGCGGCGTGACCCACTCGTTGAGGGGATCGGGAGGCTGCACGTCGTAGTGACCGTAAATCACCAGTGTCGGCGCACCGGGCACTTCGGGCCCGACGCCCCAAACCACCGGATGTGTCTCGCTGGCCAGGAGTTGAACGTCGGTGCAGCCAAGCCGCCTCAGGTCTGCCGCGACCCACTCCGCGGCACGACGGCAATCACCGTCATGCTTCGGCAATGTGGATATTGACGGAATCCGAAGGAATTCCGAGAGCTCGGCGAGAAGTCGGTGGTTGTCCATGGGCCGGAAAATTAGACGGCGCCGGGGCCGCTAGCGAGGGGCTCTCCCGGGCGTAGATTCACCCGAAATGCGGACCACGGCGTCGTTCGAATTGTTTCCGGACGCTCCCTCGGAGCGCGCCATGGTCCGCGCTCGCTGGTTGGCTCGCGAGGGCCGGCTCTCCGAAGCGGAGACCGCATACCGCGATGCCCTGAGCACCTTCCCCGATCTGAAGCCCGCGTGGGCCGAGTACTTTGAGCTGCTGCGGTCGCAGAAGCGGTCGGCTGACGCGTTGCGGCTCGCGTTCGGCGCGAGGACCCAATTCGGCGAGGCCGCGTTTGCGCTGGCCCTCGAAGGCGCCGCGCTCATCGAGCTCGACCGGTTCCGCGAGGCCCTGGCAGTGCTGGAGCACGCCGTCGATGCCGATCCCGATCTCGCCGTGGTCTGGCACGAGCTGGGTTACGCGGCGTATCGCTTGGGGGACCGCAACCGGGCACTCCTGGCCCTCGACCGTGCCTTTGCCCTCGAGCCGCATGGCGCGACGCTGAGGCTCCGCGGCAAAGTCCTGCGTGATGCCGGCCGCTATCAGGCCGCCGAGGTCGCCTTCGAGGCCGCAGCCCAGTCCGCCGAGCATGACGAGCAGTGGGATGAGGCGAGTAAAGAGATCGCGAGCACCCGGCGGTACGCGCTGTACGCGCCCAGAAAGCCCGCGGACCTGGGGCCGGCCGAGCGGTGGTTCGCGGACACCGGGGCGGTGCTGCTCGCGTCCGGTAGCTCGCAGGTGGCGCCCACGGACCGGCAGCTGGTGGAGGCGCTGGTGGAGCTGGCTTCCGATTCGCGTTGGCGCTTTGGCCAGGTCGTGGCGTTCGGCGACGACGCGAACGACC
>DATBCM010000142.1:0-2852 GCA_036270455.1 Gemmatimonadales bacterium
AAGTTGTAGACCGCCGGCGGAGACGACGTCGCCCACTCGAGCGTGGCGCCCTGCCAGGGATTGTCGCCCGCGATCTTTCCCTTGGTGCGGGTGCGGATGATGTTCCAGATGAAGACCAGCATCGAGAGGGCGATCAGGAACGCGCCGATCGTCGACACCAGGTTCATCTCCGACACACCCAGGTCAGGCGAGTAGGTGTACACGCGGCGGGGCATGCCCAAGAGACCGATGAAGTGCATCGGGAAGAACGCGACGTTCATGCCGATCAGCATGAGCCAGAAGTGCCACTTGCCCAGCGTCTCCGACAGCACGCGCCCCGTCATCTTCGGCCACCAGTAGTACATGCCGGCGAACAGCCCGAGCACCGTACCCCCGAACAGCACGTAGTGGATGTGCGCCACCACGTAATAGGTGTCGGTTTGCTGCAGATCGGCCGGGGGCGAGGCGTGCGTGACGCCCGACAGGCCGCCGATGATGAACATCGCGATGAAGCCCACCGCAAAGAGCATCGGCGTCGCGAACCGGATTTGACCGCCCCAGAGGGTGGCGATCCAGTTGAAGATCTTCACGCCCGTGTGGATGGCGATGAGCATGGTAGTGGACGAGAACACCGCGTCCGCGATGGGGCCAAGCCCCACAGAGAACATGTGGTGGCTCCACACACCCCAGCCCATGAACGCGATCAGGATGCCGGAGTAGACCACCACGGTATAGCCGAACAAGGGCTTCCGCGCGAAGGTGGGCAGGACTTCGGACACCACGCCCATGGCCGGCAGGATCAGGATGTAGACCTCGGGGTGCCCGAAAATCCAGAACAGGTGCTGCCAGAGCACCGGGTCACCACCCGCGCCGTTCTGATAGAAGTGGGTCCCGAAGAACCGGTCGAACATCAGGAACGCCAGCGCCACCGTGATCACCGGGAAGGCCGTGATCAACAAGAAGGAGGTCACCAGCGTCATCCAGGTGAACACCGGCAGGCGCATCATCTTCATGCCGGGCGCCCGCAGGTTCAGGATGGTGATGACGAAGTTGAATCCGCCGGCGAGGGACGAGACGCCCAGGATCTGCAGGCCCAGGAGCCAGAAGTCGATGTTGGGACCGATCGAGAACTGGCGCTCGGTGAGATTCGCGTAGCCGAACCAGCCGCCATTCGGCGCCACCGACAGGCGCCCCGCATGGAAGAGCGGTCCCACGAACCACGACAGGTTCATGAAGATCCCGCCCAGCAGGAACACCCAGTAGCTGAAGGCGTTGAGCCGCGGGAACGCGACGTCGCGCGCGCCGATCTGGAGCGGCACGATGAAATTGAAGAACGCCACCGACAACGGCATCAGTGCCAGGAAGATCATCGTGGTGCCGTGCATCGTGAACAGCTCGTTGTACGTCTGGGCGTCCACGACGTGGCCGTTCGGCTGGGCCAGTTGGGACCGGATGAGCAGCGCTTCGATGCCGCCCACCAGGAAGAAGCAGAACGCGGTCCAGAAGTAGAGCTTGCCGATCCGCTTGTGATCGACGGTGGTGAGCCAGCCCTTCAGTCCCGTGGGTTCAGTCATTTGAGGCTCATCAGGTAGGCGACGATGGCCTGCAGGTCGGCCGGTTGCAGGTTCATATCCATCATCACGGAGCCGGGCTTCCGCTGCGGCGCGTGGTTCACCCACAGCACGAGGTCCAGCGAATCGTCGGGGTAGGTCGCCCCGGCGATGGTCGTCCGGGTGGCCAGGTGGGTCAGGTTCGGTCCGATCATTCCCGCCGAGACGCCCTGGATGGTGTGGCAGGCGATGCAGGCGCCGTGCGCGAAGTCGTTCTTGCCGGTGGCCTGGATGGTGTTGGCCTTGGGCTCGACCGGCGGCAGCTTCTGGTTCGCGACCCAGGCGTTGAATGCCGAGTCGGTCTCGACGAATGCGCGGAGCCGCATGTTCGCGTGGGAGTCGCCGCAGAACTCGGCGCACTGACCCATGTATTCCCCGAGCGTGTCAGCCTTGAAGACGATGTGGTTGACGTGCCCCGGCACGACGTCACGCTTGGCCGCGATGGCCGGGATCCAGAAGCTGTGGATCACGTCATTCGAGGTCATGTCCAGCGCGATGGTCCGGCCCACGGGGAGGTGCAGCTCGTTGGCGGTGACCACGCCCAGGTCGGGGTACCGGTACTCCCACCACCACTGGTGCCCGACTACCTCGATCTTCAGGGCCCCCGCCGGCGCCGGCGCCTGCGTCTCGAAGATCGTCCGGATGGTCGGGACCGCCACCATCACGAGGATCAGGACCGGGGCGAGCGTCCAGGTGATCTCCAGCGCCGTGTGCCCATGCATATCCTTGGCGGGTTGGCCGCCGGGACGGGCCCGGAACCGGATGAGGGCGTACACCAGGAGCCCCTCGACCACCACGAAGACCCCCATCGCCCACGCAAAGATGCCCGTGAACAGGTGGTCGATCGCGAACCCCAGGTCGGACTTGGGGTGCAGGGTGGTTTGAGGGAAGGGCCCGGCGCAGGCCACCAGGCCCAAGAGCAGGAGGCCGGGAACGCAACGCCGGATCAGGCGAAGGTGTCTATGCACGGCTGCGATTCGTCCTAGTCTAGAGTCGCGAAAAGTCGCCAAGAAGGTAGCATCCCCCGGCCTCGCAATCAACGATACTGAGGTGCATTTTCTCGGGGCCTGAAACGGGCCGTCGACACCCGATTTCGGAGACCAGCATGCAACGCCTCTTCGCCGCGGCGCTCGTCCTCGCGGCTCTCCCCAGCCCGTCCCCGGTTTCCGCTTTCGACACGCGCGGCGCCGACGCGCCGGGACTAGGCTATTACCGGTTCCCCACCTTGCACGGCGACTCCCTGGTGTTCACCGCCGAGGGGGA
>DATBCM010000143.1:0-10255 GCA_036270455.1 Gemmatimonadales bacterium
CGCCAGGCGCTCGCGAAACTCGTGCCGCACGCGGGCGCGTAAGGGCGCCTGAGACACCCCTCAACCGGGAGCCCCCATGGGTGGTTCGGTGGTTTTCCTGCTGCTCGCGCTCGTGATCGTGCTGTGGGTGGTCGGCGCGTACAACGGGCTCGTGTCGCTCAAGAATCAGACGCTGAACGCCTTCAAGCAGATCGACGTCCAGCTCAAGCGCCGCCACGACCTGATTCCCAACCTGGTCAACGCCGTGAAGGGCGCGATGGACTTCGAGAAATCGACGCTCGAAGCCGTCGTGCAGGCCCGCAATCAGGCGGTGCAGGTGAACGCCGCCGGCCCCGACGCCATGAAGCAGATCAGTCAGGCGGAGAACGCCCTGTCGGGGGCATTGTCGAAGCTCATGGTGGTGGTGGAGCGGTACCCCGACCTGAAGGCCACGGGGAACGTCGGCCAGCTGCAGGAGGAGCTGACGTCCACGGAGAACCGGATCTCGTTCGCCCGTCAGCTCTACAACGACACCGCCACGCAGTACAACACCAAGCAACAGCAGTTTCCGGCGAGCCTGATGGCCGGTCTGGCGCACGCGGCTCCGGCCCAGCTGTGGGAGATCGACGATCAGGCCGACAAGGCCGTTCCCCAGGTCGATCTCTCGATGAAGCCGAAGGTGTGACCGCAGGAGCCGACGCCGCTCCCAATCTGTTCCAACAGCAGGATGCCAACCGGCGCCGGACCACCCTGCTGGTGGTCGGCTTCGTCTTGTTCTTCGCGTGGCTCGGGTTCGGCGGGGATTACATCTACTACCTCGCCACCCTCCACAACCTTCCGTACCAGACGCACCACACGTTCCCGTGGCTCGGCATCGTTCTGACCATCGTCGGCGTCGGACTCACGTGGTACGGCTACAACACCGGCCCGGAGAAGGTGCTCTGGTCCACGGGCGCCCGGGAGATTACCGATCCGGCCAACGACCAGGAGAAGCAGCTCGTCAACGTGGTCGAAGAGATGTCCATCGCGGCCGGCATCCCCCGCCCCCGCATCTGGATCGTCGACGACCCCGCGCCCAATGCATTCGCCACCGGCATCGACCCCCAGCACGCGCACCTCGCGGTGACGCAGGGCCTGCTCGATCTGATGTCCCGGGACGAGCTCCAGGGCGTCGTCGCGCACGAGCTTGGGCATATCAAGAATTTTGACGTCCGGTTGATGACCACCCTCGCGGCGCTGGTGGGCGTGATTCTCCTCATCCGGGACGGCACGGGACGGTTCTTCTGGGGCGGGCGCTCCGGGGGACGGTCGCGGGGCAAGAGCGGCGACCTGGGGGCCCTGGTCGTGGTCCTCCTGGTGATCTGGATCCTGTCCTGGATCGTCGCCCCCATCGTCACCCAGATGCTGGCGATGGCGGTGAGCCGGAAACGGGAGTACCTCGCTGATGCGATGTCAGCGCAATTCACCCGCAACCCCACGGCGCTCGCGTCCGCGCTCGAAAAAATCGAGCACTCGGACGCTCCCGCCACGCACCTGAAGGCCGGCGCCGCCCATCTCTGCATTTGTGATCCGCTGGACCGGAAATTGAACGATCACCCCGGCGCCCTCGGCGACGTCCTGGCCTCTCACCCGCCTCTCGAGATGCGGATCATCCGGCTCAAGGGCATGGGGTACGCGCAGGCCAAGCAGCAGGGTACACTCCAGCCCCAGTCCCCGACCGCCTAAGTCAGTCGCTCCACGGCCGTCCGCGCGAGATCGAGCTGCTCTTCCGCCGTTCGCAGCAGCTCCTGGGACACCTGCTCCCGCGGTGCCGCGCGGGCCAGCTTTACGGCGCAGGACGCGGCCCTGACCGCGTCCTGAATCGCGCGGCAGTGCGCAAGACGCGGGCGCTCGGTCGGCGTGGGCAACCGGCTCATCAGCATGGGAAAAAGTAGACGGCGCCTTGGGGGCGCCGTCATCAGCATCACGCAGGATGGTACCGAATCGCGGGCGATCAGACCGGCTGAAGCGCCTCGGTCTCTTCCGCGCGGCGCGCGGTCTCCGTGAGACGCCAGCCCGTGAGCAAGGCGCCGAACAAGATCACCGGCAGCACCTGTAACGCCTGCAGCGCGAGCCCCGCCGCGACCGAGCGGTCCGCCGGCACCCCAAACTGCAGGAGCGCCACGACCATCGCCGCTTGGGTCACGCCCAGTCCCGCCGGCGTGATGCGGACGACGCCACCGAGATTGGCGGCGACCAGGGCCGTGAATGACGCCGCCGGGGTCACGGGAATGTGGGCCGCCACCAGCACCAGATGGTACGTCGCCCACTGCGTGCCCCAGTTGACGAGGCCGAGCACGGTCGGCCAGAAGAGCCGGCCACCCGAACCCATCTCGGCGAGCACCGCCGCGCGCCGCTGCAGGGACGGGGGCAGCTGATTGAGGATCCACGACCACCCGCGGTGCCAGGTGATCAGCATGACGATCACGAGCCCGAGCCCGGCGCCTACTTGCAGTCCGCGGAGCCAGTGCGGCAGGTGCAGGAGGCTGGGCGCCATGACGAGAAAGATGGCGAGCGCAATCGTCTCAGTGACGCGGGTCCACACGACTGACGAAATGGCCGCACCCACCGGTACGCCGTCCCGCTGCGCGATGTAGTGGATGCGCGCCGCTTCACCGCCGACCGCAATCGAGACGTTGTTGACCGCGGCGCCGACGAGGTTCGCCTCCTGCGCCGTCTTCCAGTGGTTGGGCGACACGGGGTTCAGCAGGAGGTGCCACGCCCACCCCTTGGCCACGAGCGAGCCCAGGTTGATCACCAAGGCGACGCCCAGAATCCAATAGTTCGCGTTGATCAGGGTGGCGAGGGTGTCCTCCCAGGGGAACCCGGCGAGCGCCTTGAGCGCCACGCCCACCCCGGCGAAGCCCAGCACCAACCAGATCCAGCGACGGCTCCGCGTCAGATCAGCTCCTCGAGGGGTGCGAAGTCGAACCCGGCGTCGCGCGCATCGCGAATGATGCCGGGCAATGCTTCGGCGGTCTGCCGACGGTCCCCGTTGAAATCGTATCCGTCGCCGTCGTGCAGAAGAATCACGGCTCCCGGAACGAGGTGCGTCCGTACCCGCCGGCGAATCTCCTCAGCCCCGGGGCGCGCACTGTCCCAAACCCCGAAAGTCCAGCCAAACAGGGTGTATTTCAGTCGCCGTACGGTACGGCCGACGAATGGGTTCCGGTAGCCGTGGGGAGCCCGGAAGGTCCGTGGAGGCCTCCCCACCACTTCAGAGATAACGCCATGCGCTCCTTCGAGTTCCCGGCGGATTCGCCCGGGCCCCCGACGGTGCAATTTGACATGGTTTTGCGTGTGATTTCCCACTTCGTGGCCGGCGTGGGCCACGGCCCGGGCCAACGCGGGCTCACGCCGGACAAAGTCCCCGACCATGAAGAACGCGGCGGGCACTGCCTCCCGGGCGAGCGTCTCGAGAATGGTCGCCGTGGCGGAGCGTGACGGCCCGTCATCGAAGGTGAGATAGACGCGCCGGGAATCGCGCGATCCGCGCGAAACCGACCTGCCATACAGCCCGCTGTTGGGAGCGTAGGCGCCGTACGCCGCCACGCCCGCGCCGAGACCCAGCGCCGCGAGGGCCTCGATCACTGCTTGACCCGCCGGTAGACCTCGAGCACCCGCTCCGCAATCCGCGGCCACGCGAATTGGGCGGCCTTGGCCAGGCCAGCGGCCCCCATCGCCTGCCGGCGTGACTGGTCTTCGATGAGCGCGTTGGTGGCGCGGGCCCACGCCAGCGGGCTGTCCTTCGGCACCAGCACCGCCTCCGCGCCGCCGGCGATCAACTCACGGAAGCCGGTGATGTCGGACACCACGAGGGGCGTCCCACAGGCCATCGCTTCGAGCAGGGTGATGCCGAACGACGCTTTCGTGGTGGGGCACAGATAGAGATCGGCGCCGCCGTAGTAGTCGGGCCGCTCGTCGGAGACCTGTCCGACGAACTTGACCGCCTTCGCGAGGTGCGCCGCCCGGGCTTCGTAGCTCGCGCGCAGGGGCCCGTCACCCACCACGATCAGCTCGGCGGACGGGTGACGCTCGAGGATCATCGGCATGGCCTCGAGCAACGTGTCCAGCCCGTTGCGGGGGTCGAGCCGTCCCAGAAACAGCAGGCGCGGTCCGCGCGTCGCCACTTCGCGCTCGCGCCGGCCATTGGGGTGGAAATAGCTGACGTCGACGCCGTTGGGGATGACCTCCCAATCGGCCTTGAAGTACATCGACATCGCGTGCACCACCGGGTCGGAGACCGCGATGCGCGCGGCCACCCGGTCGAGACGCGGCTGCAGCCACCATCGGAACATCCGGTAGAGCGTGGAGCTCGAGAACCAGGTGTGGGACGTGGCCACCACCGGGAGCCCCAGCAGCCAGCCGGCACTCGCGGCCTTGAGGCCCAGCATGGGCGCGAGGATGTCCTGGCTGTGGACGATCTCGATCCGCTCGGCCCTCAGAATGTCGGCGATCTTCCGGGTGATGGCCCAGCCGGTGGAGACTCTCGCGTACGAGCCGTTGGACAGGACCACCCGGCTCGTGCCCACACGGCGGACCCAGTCGGGGTCGGCCCCCTGCCCGTCCATGTTCGACGTGATGACGATGGCGTGATGCCCCCGCCGCCGGAACTCGAGCGCGAGGTTATGGACGTGCTCCGTGACGCCGCCCAGGTGCGGGTAGTAGAACTCCGTGACCAGGGCGATGCGCATTGGGGCGGAGGGCTCCGGGGGCGGCAGCAAGCCAACAACGTAATGTGTGCCCCGAGCTTAGGGAGGGGCACATCCCGAGTGCAGCGAGGGACCTGCTGTTGGCGTCAGGTGGGCGTAAGGAAAATCGAAGCCCCCGGGTGGTTACCCACCCGGGGGCCCCGCGCACCGGTTACCCGGAGCCAAGGGATTTACTCCCTCGTTCTTCTTCCCGCCGCCGCCGGTTGACTGTTGCGTCGCTCGGTAGGGCGAACAGGAGCTCCGGCTTCGATCCCCAAGCAGCCTGGCCGGGCCGCAAGGTTCACCAATGTGAGTGCTGCGGGTCAGATCGGGTCGCGGACCGACCTTCCGCACTGCACGCCGAGGCACTACTTCGACGTGGACGAAGCACGCGACTGGCTTCATCTGTCCGAGCCGGAGAGAGCACTCTCCCGGATCAGCGGGCGCCTGAGCCCTTGTTTGCGTCGGCGCCCTCCCCGGAATTTCCGCCCGAACCCACCTTAAAGGCGTTGTGGAAGCACTGGGCCTCCACCCTTCCCCTCAAGGCGCGTGGGGGGCAATATAGGAGTGCCGAAAAGCGGCGCAAGTGCCGATATTTCTTCGGGTTAGCTCACTTCGATGTGCATGGGATGTGGAACCTAAGATGCGGAGAAATCGTCTGTTCTGAAGTTCATCCACACAATGTGGAGTTGTGTATCCACAGTGTGCACGTTCCCACATCTACGGATTGGCGTGAGGCGGCAGCACCACCGGACGACCAGGCAGTCCGGCGGAGTTCACAAACGCCGCACGGGCACCGTCGAACTTGTGAAGGGCTTGAGCGATCTCGTTGACGCGATAAGGGCCCCACGACCGGAGCGTGTCGGCACGGTCGTCGGTGCGCGGGAGCGGTTGCCAGCTGCGCACGCAGCGCTCCAGGGCGGCGACCGTCTCCTCGGATGTGGTGCGGAACTTGGCTTGATCGCGGACGGCCAGCGGTATCGTCGAAATGGTGCGTGCCGCGAGCATGCCTTGGAGCCGCCGTATCGAGCTGACGCCGGAAGCGCACGCGCTCTGCACCGAGGTCGCCCGAGCGAGGATGATGGTGGGCGACGCGGTCTGGAGATCGTTGCGGAAGGCCTGGGCCATGCCCCGGAGCATGTCCAGCGTGTCGGCAGTGGCGTTCACGGCGTCACCGTAGCGGCGCAGGACGGTGCTGTCGGGGACCTGACGGAACGACGGGACTCCAGGCGCGACGAGCGCGCCCCAGAGCGGCACCAGGATGAGCAGCATCAGGAGTCGATACCGACTTCGCAGTAGGTGAGGGGCTCGCCCGGCTGCGGAGGCAGGAAGAGACAACCGGCCCCGCTGGTCGCGAACCAGCCGGACAGGAGCTGAGTCGAATGACTGCCGACCGGTTCCGCGAAGAGCGCCTGGATCCACCGCCGGACGTGACGCAGCTCCGGAGCCCGGCGGGACAACATGCTGAGCACCGCCCCCAGGCCCTGGGTGGCCCTGAGGAAATGGGCGACCGCGTGGACCCGCTGGGTGAAGATGTAGGCCCGGACGCCAGGCTCGTCGTACAGCAGCGTGCCCTCGTACGGGTCGGCGGGCGGGGCATCCATTTGCGGGCCGAAGTAAACGAAGACCCGGGCGTCGCCGTCCCGGCGTTCGACCACCGCGGCCGCCGCATCCGCGCTCACGCGCGCCGCGTGCAGCAGGTCGTCCTCGGCCAGAATGCCGACCGCCGCGGTCCACTCGATGGCCGCGAGGGCCTGATCGAGGGGACAGCCCACCGTGTCGTCGAAAGCCAGCAGGCGCGGCGCTTCCCCGGCCCGCTGGAAGAAGTGGGCGAGCGCGTCGGCCCGGTCGTCGAACGTACGGACGATTCGCGAGGTTGCGGGAACGGTCATGGCGTGATTATAACCCTGTGCCAGTAGCCCAGACAGACCTTGTTCAGGAGAGGCGAATGCGTCGACTCGTCGTGTTGCTGAGCGTGGCCGGAGCCCTGGCGACGGCGCCGTTGGCCGCCCAGGACAGCACGCCCGCTTCCAAGCCGGCCGACTCCACGCACGCCGACTCGACGCCGCCCCCGCCCACGGCAGACCAGCAGAAGTGGATGCAGGGCCTCCGCACGGCAGCGCGCGGGATCGGACAGATCAAGAGCGGCATCGAGAACGTGCAGCGCGCTGGTACCAGCGCCACGCAGCTCAAGCGCGCCGGAAAACTCCTCGCGGGCTTCTGTGGCACGGGGCGCGGCTTCCTGCGGACCGGAGTCGCGAAAATGCCCTCCGCAGCCTATGAAGGCGACAACAAGAAGATCGCCCGGCAGGTCATCATTCAGATCGACTCGATCGCCCGTGAAACGAACACGTGCGAGGTGCAGGCCGCGCGCGATCCCAAGACCTCGGTTGAGCATCTCATGCCCTTCCTTCAAAGCTACGAAGCAGCCGTCGGCGCCTGGCGGGCCATGGTCGGCCTCCCACCGCTCCCGACACGGACCACCAAGTCATAAGATATTCCCCTATATCGCGTTATAGTTCCGATGGTATTGTAGTGTATTGATGGTGTCGCTATTCGGCATGATGATCCGCGTAACCGCGCAAGCCATTCGCGCGTGGTCGTTTACCGTCATTGACACCCTCCAAACCCACCTCTACTTTTGCCGCGGTTCAAGCAAGACGTGGCACCGCCACCGGTTGGGCTGCGCACCGCGAGAACCTCAAGTCTCGCGGTTTTTTGTTTGAGCCCGTCGCTGATCGCGGTGGTCAGCGTCGCACCATTCCGGGGCAGTGCCCCTCAGTTCGAGGATGCAACAGATGGCTAAGGGCAAGGTGAAGTGGTTCAACGACGCGAAAGGCTTCGGCTTTATCGCGCAGGAGTCGGGACCGGACGTGTTCGTCCACTTCACGGCGATCCAGGCGGAAGGGTTCCGCAGTCTCGCAGAGGGTGACAGCGTGGAATTCGAAGTCGCCCAGGGACCCAAGGGCCTTCAAGCGCAGAACGTCCGCAAGGCTTGAGTCCGGCAGGAACGCTGGAGGGACGGGCCCGGTGCAAACCGGGCCCGTTTTTCATTTTCCAACCCTATATTGTCAGTCGATGCGTACGCTGACCTTCACGCTGCTCCTGGTCCCAAGTCTCCTCGCCAGCCAAGCCACGCCGGCGGCCCCCGCTCCCGCCCCCGCTTCGCCGGCCGCCACCGGAATGCTCCCCTACCGCGGATTTCACGCCGGCGTCACGGCCGCCGACTTCGAGCTGCGGGCGCGGAAGCTGACCCGGGCCGGTGCCACGCCCATGATCTGCAACACGTCGACCCGCACCGCCCAGGTGATGGAATGTGGCGTCATCATCCACGATCCGGATGACGGCGCCGAGTTCTACCTGAGCGGGCATTTCATCGATGGGAAGGCGGACGTCGTGTCCTTCGGCGACTCCGGCACCACGGAGTTGGTGATGCGGGCTCAGCGGGAGCTGCGGAGCCGCTACGGCCCACCGCATCCGGTCGGAACCGCCGCCTTGGAGTGGCGTCAGGGCCACCAGTTCGTCCGGCTCACCTGGCGGGCGCGCGGGTCGCGGCGCTGGATCTTCATCCAGCTGACCGACACCGATGTCATGCGTAGCATCGGGCACTACGTGCCCAAGGAAGCCCCGAAGAGGAGCTGAGCGGGACTAGATCACCGTGACCGGCGACAACCGGTCGCGTTCCTCCTCATACATCGCCTCCGCCGCATCCAGCGCCGAACCAACCTCGGCCGACGTTCCATCGGGATACTTGACGCTTGGCGGAACCACGCCGGTCTGTCGGCGCACCGCCACGAGTGCCCGGATCACTTCGCACCGGTCCGCATCGGCGTTGGTATGCCCGCTCACACACAGCTCATGGAAGAGCGGCAGGGCATCGGGATCGCCCAGGTAGTAGAGCGACCCCAGGATCTTTGGGCCCAGGAAACGCCGGCGCAGCTGCTCGCCGCGGATGCGGTCGAAGAGCGCGAGCAGATCACCGACGTGCCCCGGGTACCATCGCGCCGCCTCCACGGCGGCGGCGACGAACGCATGGTGTGAAGCCGGCGTGCGCAGGTACCGCTGAAAGAGTGGCCCCGCCGCGGGCGGATGCCGCTCGGCCAGGGCCAGGAACGCGAAGTAGCGGCGGGCGAGGGGCGCCAGGGGATCGGCGATCACCGTGCGCAACCCGGCACTCCCCCACCGCGAGGCGACCAGCGCAGCCGCCGCGGCGTGCTGCCAGCGTTCCAACTCGGGGACCCGGAAGGTACTGGTGTGGAGGTCCCGGAGCGCGCGGGCACGGGCGAGCGCGGCCAGGAGCCGGCGGTCGAGTGCCGCGAGGCCGCGCTCGAAGGGTTCCGCATGCGGATGGCGCGCGACCGTGACCGCCTCCCACCCTACCCGCTCCAGCTCCTCCGCATCCCACACCGCCTCGAACGCCGCGGTGTCCCGCGTCGTGAGCAGGCGTTCCAGTGCGCCGGTGAATTGGAAGAGCGTGGCGACCTGATCCACAGGTCCAAATTATCCCCCGGACGGCATTGCGGAACCGCATACGTGGCTTTAACCTTGCCGCGGTTCGCCTCTTCCCACCCCGGAGGATGTCTCTGCGCAAAGTTGCCCTCCCCGTTCTCATCGCCCTCGGGTCGGCGGCGTGCGCCGGGTCCAGTGGCACCATCACCATCGCTGTCTCCGGCGACGTGAAGGAGGCCAGCGGCGTGAGCATGCACCAGGCCGCGGATCTGGCCGTCAGTCAGATCAACGCCCGCGGCGGCATCGGGGGCCGCCACCTGGAAGTGCGCTTCCTGCCGGACTCCGGGGACCCCAACGTGGCCGTGCGGATTGCGCGCCGGCTGGTGGACGACGCCGCGGTGGTGGCCGTGGTCGGGCACGTGACGTCCGGAATCACGCAGGCCGCGATGGGGGTGTACGGCAGTGGCCGGAACCCACTCCCGGTGGTCTCGCCCACCGCTTCGAGCCCCGACCTTTCCGGCATGTCTCCCTACTTCTTCCGGACCTGCCCTACCGACCTGTCCCACGGCCCAGCACTCGCCCGCTTCGCCCGCAACACCCTGCACGCCGCGCGGGTCGCGGTCCTCTTCGAGAACGACGACTACGGCCGCGGCATGAAGCGCGCCTTCTCGCGTGAGTTCCGACAGCTCGGGGGCACGGTGGTGTCGGAAGACCCCTTCTTCGCCACGACCGCCACCCTCGAGCCCTACCTGGCCCGCATCAACAAGGCTGGCGGCGTGGACGTGCTCGTCGTGGCCGCCGATCCGGAAGGCGGAGCGCTGGCGCTGAAGGACCTCCGGCGCCTGGGAGACCGGGTACCGGTGATCGGGGGAGACGGGCTCGCGGGGGTCGAGGCGGACACCGCGCTCGCGGAAGGCACGCGGATCTCCCTGTCGTACCTCGCCGACCGCCCCGGAGCCACGAACGCGAATTTCGTGGCCGCCTATGCGCGAGCGAACCACGGTCAGCGTCCCGACGACACCGGCGCCGAGACGTATGACGCCGTGAATCTGCTGGCCCGGGCCATCGAGCAGGTCGGCGCCGACCGGGGTGCGATC
>DATBCM010000144.1:0-1516 GCA_036270455.1 Gemmatimonadales bacterium
GCCCGACAGGGGGCCGGCCCAGGTGTCGTACTCCATGAAGCGATGATGGATGATTCCCGTTCCCCGGGTATCCGTCAAGAACTCCGAGCGATATCCCAGCAGGCCCCGGGCCGGGATCTTGAAGCGCATCCGCACGGTCCCCACACCGGGGTTCTTCATGTCCATCAGGGTGGCCCGCCGCGGTCCCAGCTTCTCCATGATGACGCCCAGGTACCCTTCGGGACAATCCACCATCAGCTCTTCATAGGGTTCCAGCTGCTCCCCGTTCGGTCCTTCGCGCGGAATGATCCGCGGACGCGATACCTGGAACTCGAACCCTTCCCGGCGCATGGTCTCCATGAGGATGCCGAGGTGCAGCTCCCCGCGGCCGGATACGGTGAAGGTATAGGTGTTGTCGGTGTCCTCCACCCGGAGGGCGACGTTGCGCTCGAGTTCCTTGTAGAGGCGCTCCCGCACCTGCCGGGCCGTGACGAACTTCCCTTCCCGCCCCGCGAACGGGGAATTGTTGACCAGCACATCCACGGAGATCGTCGGCTCTTCCACCGCGATCCCCTCCAGCCGTTCGAGATGGTCCGGGGCCGTGACGGTCTTCCCGATCTCGACGCCCGACAGCCCGGAGATCGCCACGATCTCGCCGGCCGTCGCCTCCGGGACGTCCTTCCGCTCCAGACCCTCGAAGGCGAAGAGCTTCACCACCTTCGCCTGATCGTACGGACCATCCGAAACGGGACCTGGATCCCCCAGGGGAAGGACGGCGACGGTGTCGCCGACATGGACCTGTCCCCGCTCGATCCGTCCGATGCCGATCCGCCCCAGGTACGACGAATAGTCGAGCGTGGAGATCAGCATCTGGAAAGGGCCCGCCGGGTCCGCCTGCGGCGCCGGAATCGTATCGAGGATGGTCTGGAAGAGCGGCTCCAGAGTCGTGCCGGGCTCCTTCAACTCGCGCGTCGCGGTTCCTGCACGGCTCGACGTATAGAGGAAGGGACAGGTGAACTGGTCCTGATTGGCCTCGAGGTCGAGGAAGAGCTCGAGCACCTCGTCGTGCACCCGCATCGGTTCCGCGTCCTGCCGGTCGATCTTGTTGACCAGGACGATGGGCCTGAGGCCCAGGGCGAGCGCCTTCCCCGCCACGAACCGCGTCTGCGGCATCGGCCCTTCGGCCGCATCCACGAGGAGCAGGAACCCGTCCACCATCCGGAGGATCCGCTCGACTTCCCCGCCGAAGTCGGCGTGTCCGGGTGTATCGACGATGTTGATCTTGGTGTCGCCCCACCGGACCGACGTGTTCTTGGCCAGAATGGTGATGCCCCGCTCCCGCTCGAGCGGGTTCGAGTCCATCACGCGCTCCGCCACCTGCTGATTGGCGCGAAAGACGCCCGCCTGACGAAGCATCTGGTCCACCAGGGTGGTCTTCCCGTGGTCGACGTGGGCGATGATGGCGATGTTGCGAAGCGGGCGCATTCGGTGGAGATCCAGAGGGGACTGTCAAAAATCCGAAAAATTTCAATATTTT